>DATHUT010000001.1:0-9903 GCA_035462005.1 Gammaproteobacteria bacterium
GCCAGCATCATGAACAGGGGATTCCAGTGACGCGACAGCAGTCCCGCCGGGTAGGTAAGCAGGGAAAAGGGCACCAGGAACAGGGCCATCACCAGGCCGATGGCGGCCGACTCCAGGCCAATGACGCTGCTCAGGTAGAGCGACAGGGTCGAGACGATGAAACCCACGGTGAGACGATCGACAAAGGCAAAGGTATAGGGCAACAGCAGGCGACGGTTGTCGGGCAGTGACCGTAACAGGGCGGACAGGGTTGCAGAACCCTGGCGCAATGGGGCGTCGCGCAACAGCAGGGCCGCGAACAGGGTGAGTGCCAGCAGCAGCCAGAACCCGGCCTGTAATACTCGCTCCGCGCCATGCTGACCGATGAAGCCACCCAGGGGCGCACCACTTGCCACCCCCAGGCCGAGGGCAGTGCCTACCAGTCCCATGACCGCACCCATGCCGCGCCGGCGGGCATGGTCCACCGCCAGGGCCATGAGCAGGCTCAGCGAGGTGATATGGGCACAGCCCTCCAGGAAACGCCAGGACAGGTAGACGGCATACGGCCAGTCCAGGGTCAGCATCAGCAACGACAGGGTATTGACCGCCAGCGCCGCCACGATGATGACTTTGCGGCGGCGCCACCAGTCCGACAACAGGCCGGCCAGTGGCACGAACAGCAGTGCGCCCAGCATGTTCGCTGACATGAACAGGTGCTGTTCGAATTCGCCAAGCCCCGGATAACGGCCCGCGGTCAATTCACGCAAAACCGGCACCATGGCCGTTACCGGCAACATTAACAGGTAAATAATGAGAACGATGGGTGTCAGGTTCATGCCGCGCTATCCTGCGGGAAGACCCACCCACCGTGCAAGACACAAAAAAGGGCTGGTCAACCAGCCCTTTTTCATCAAGCGTCACCCGGGCATGCGGGCTGTGTCAGCCGGCCTGGCGCATGCCCTCCACCACCTTGCTGACGGCACGATCCATTACTGGTGCTTCCTCGATGGTACGCGCCTTGCCACACTGGAAGGCCGCCACCAGCGCAACCTCATGCATATTGGACACCATGTGGCCCTTGCGATTGACGAACAGGTAACGGCTCGTCACGGGGCTGACCCAGCTCAGCTTGACGCGCATCGGGGCACCGTCTTCACCCTCCATTTCCACCCAGCTACCCACCTGGATGTTGCGCACCAGGTCGATGAATTCATCCTGCAGGTCGGCGACGCTGATATCGTGACCGGAATCCTCTTCCACCTCACCCAGGGTGATCTCCTCGGCCTGCAATGCACCTTCGTTCACCAGGTGCTGTAGCGCTTCGGTAGCGGCCGCCTCTTCCTGCTCCGCGCTGGGCATGACCGGAGGCATGGGTGCCGAGGCATTCGGATCGCGCAGGTAGTCGTGTACGGAACCTTGCTGCTGCAACGCACTGGCGACGACTGAATCCTCGTTCATGATGCGGGCATGATAACCGGCCAGCTGAGCGAGGAAGTGGTGGCGCTCGTTGGATGGCATGGATACTTTCTCCATGCCGTCCTGCAGCACCTGCAGCAGGTTCGGAAGCACCTTGATCACCCTGGCACGCTCCTGCGCATCCGGCTTGGGTTCCACGCTCCAGATCAGGTTATCCATGAACACCAGCGAGCGCTTCCAGGGCACGCTGCCCTCGCCCTCCTTGATGAAGTTGAGCAGTAGTACGCCACGCCAGTAGCTACCGAGAAAATCACGGATCAAGTCGGGTACGCCGGGCTTCTCGATGCGGTTGCGCACTTCTTTCCTGACCACCTCCTTGGCCGTGACCAGGCGCTCGCGGGACTGCGCCAGCTGCGCCGACACCTCGGCACGACGCGCCGCTGCCTGCTGTTCCTGGCCGAGGAAGCGTTCGAAATCCTGCAACAACTCGGCGAACAATTCCGCATTGTCGCCGTACTCGTCGAGGACCCGCTGGACCACCTCGTCGACCTTGCGGTACAGCACGTCGTCGTGACCCAGGGATTCGTCCCAGCCGATGCCGGCAAAGGCCAGCATATTGAGCAGCCGCCGTGCCGGGTGGTTGCGCTTGCCGAAAAAGGCCTGGTCGGAGAGCGCGACTTTGAGGACCGGTATCTGCAGCCGGCCGATCAGGGCCTTGATGGCATCGGGAAGGTTCTTGTCGTCGAGGATATAGTCGAACAGCATGGCGACCACATCCACGACCATGGCATCGGCCTGGCCCATGCGGGCGGTGGCGCCGGTTTCCTGCAGGCTGCGAATGACGTTGACCAGCCCGCTTGCCAGGCTGACGGGATCGATCGCGCCACCCTGGGCCTGCAGCAACTCGTCGTTGCCATTTTGCAGGGCCGACAGGGCACCGAGGAAATTTGCCTGGGCGCCCGGGGCCGCACCCGCCGTGGCGCCATCGGCCACGATGCGGCGCTGCAGGGCCGCGAACAGCTCGTCGCTGTCCTGCTGTCCTTGCGACCGCTTGCGCGCCGCCTTGGGCAGCACGGCCAGTACGCCCTTTTCGATCAGGAATTCATTAATGCTCTTGTAGGCAGGCTCGGCCGCAGCACCGATCAGGTAGCGATCGAACAGCTTGTAAATCACGAGCTTGACCCGCATGTTGATGCTGACCCGGTCGAGGGCGCTGCGCAGGGCCTCGCAAATGACCGTGGGCGAAATCGGGTTCGAATCGTTGTCCAGCTCCGCCGTTTGCAGCATGAAGGCGAAGCGCTGATTCAGGGCGGAAAGTTCCACGCCGGCCAGCAGTTCCATCTTGACCACCATGTCGCGAATGGCGATATCTTCTTCCAGTTCGTCCTGTTCGACGAGGCTGAGCTCCAGGGTGGGCTCTTCCTCGCACAGATCGTCGATCCCGAAGGTCTTGAGCGAATGGCCAAAGCCGTATCGCAGCTTGTCCTGGAAGGCCTGCTCGATCTCCCTGCGCTTGATACGCAGCTCACGCATGGCCTCGAAGTAGTAGTTCTGAACCGTGGGATCCTTCTGCGACAGGTCGAACATGGAATCGTCGACCTTGGCCATGATCGCCTGCATGGCCTGTCCCAGCCGGTCCGCCATGAGCGCGCGTGCCTGGCGCAGCAGTGTAATGGTCTCATCATGCGTCAGGACGCGGCGCGGCTCCTGGTACTGGTCAAGACGGATAATGTTCATGGCTGTTGCCTCACGCGTTTCTCACTGCATCCGTTCTCGGACAAACAAGCTCATTACTTGAGCACGGGTACAGAGATACCATGCGGAAACTGCCGGGATTGTGATGTAGCCCGCAATTCCGACTTCGTGGCCACAGCGACTCAAGATCCCCGCGAAATGGCCGACTTGTTCCCGAAGACATCTCTTGCCGGAACCTCGACCATGGAAGCAGAACGCCAGAACCCGGAAGCAAGCGCCGCTGAGCTGGCACAGCGGCTGATCGGGGATGTTTCCTTCCTGGTCTCCCCGCCGGATGTATGCATCAAGGTATTTGGCCTGCTGGAATCCGGCTCGGCCTCTGCCCAGGAAATCGGCGATGTCATCAGCCATGATCCCAGCCTGACCGCCCGGCTCCTGCAGCTGGTCAACAGTTCCTTTTTCAATTTCGCCCGGCGTATCGACACCGTAAGCCGGGCCATCACCGTACTCGGCACCCGCGAACTCTACAGCCTGGTGCTGGCAGTGTCGGCCATCAAGTCCTTTTCCAGGCTGCCCATCACCCTGGTAAATATAGACACTTTCTGGCGCCACGGGATCTTCACCGGCCTGCTTGCGCGCGAGATCGCGAGGAAAATCCGCATCCTGCACCCGGAACGGTTGTTCATCGCCGGCCTGCTGCACGATATCGGCAGCCTGGTGCTGTATGCCCGCATGCCGGATCAGATGGCCGACCTGATGCTAATGTCTGAAGGTGAAGAGGATGTCCTGCACCGGGCGGAACAGGAACAGTTCGGCTTCAGCCATGGCGACCTGGGCGGAGCGCTGGCGCGGGTCTGGAACCTGCCCGAACAACTCCAGGACGCCATTACCCACCACCACGACCCCGAGGCCGGCCAGTCTTCCGACGCGGCCATCATCCACCTGGCCGATGCTCTGGCGAACCGTTCCGTCCTGGGGGCCTTCTGCGAGGATCCACCCGGGATCGCCCATATCCATCCCGAAACCTGGGAGCGACTGGGCATGGAACCCGCCGACCTCGACGAGGAAGGACTCATCGGGGACGCCGGCTTGCAGTTCACGGAAACCGCCGGCCTGCTGCTGGCCCGGGGCTGACAAAGAAAAAGGCCCCGGCGCGAACACGCCGGGGCCTTTTGGTTTGGTAGCGGGGAGAGGATTCGAACCTCTGACCTTCGGGTTATGAGCCCGACGAGCTACCAGGCTGCTCCACCCCGCATCAGAGCCGTGCATTGTACATAGCCGCCCAAGCCTTGGCAAGGGAATCGGGGTCGGAGACTAGCGGTTGCGACGCTTGGCGCGGTCCAGGTGCACCCGCAGGTCGGTACGGTAGATGAACCCCGGCAGGGCGAAGACCAGGAACAGGCAGGCCGTCACGGCATAGAATTCCCAGTCCTGGGCGTGACGATTGCCGGTGATCTTCTGTTCCAGGCCCATCACGATGCCGCCAACGATGAAATACAGCAGCAGCCATTCCAGCAGGCGTTGCCAGGGACTCTTGGTGCCGGACCTTGGTTCGCGGATGAAAAACACCCGATTGCTCATCCAGGGCAGGTTGGCGGCCACCATGGACAACAGCAGCACGATCCAGACAGCGGTGGTGGCGGACATAAGGATACTTCTACAGGTGACTACAGGAGGGCGGCGTTGCAAATGGCCATCAGGCCGCCAGGGAACAGGCCCAAGCCTAGCACAGCCAGTCCATTGACGCTCAAAACCGCACGCAGTCCGGGGTTGGACTGCAGGGCGGCCTCATCGGTCGGGGAATCGAAGTACATGATTTTGACCAGGCGGATGTAGTAGAAGGCACCGATTACCGAGAAGAACACCGCCGCCAGGGCCAGCCAGACCATGTCCACCTGGATCACTGCCTGCAGCACCGACAGCTTGGCGTAGAAGCCCACCGTAGGCGGCACCCCGGCCATGGAAAACATCAGGATCAGCATCATGAAGGCGAACCAGGGATTGCGGGCATTCAGGCCACGGAAATCCTCCAGTTCGTCGGCCTCGAAACCGGCGCGGCTCAACAGGATGATCATGCCGAAGGCGCCCACCGCCATCAGGGCATAGGTGATGATGTAGAACATGGCGGCGGCATAGCCATCCGGCGTACCCGCCAGAATACCCAGCAGCAGGAAGCCCACGTGGGAGATGGTCGAGTAGGCCAGCATGCGCTTGAGATTGGTCTGGGCGATGGCGATGACGTTCCCAACCGCCAGGGACAACACGGCGAGGATCACCAGCATGCCCTGCCAGTCCGCCACCAGGCCGCCCAGTCCATCCACCAGTACCCGCATGACAATAGCGAAGGCGGCAATCTTGGGCGCACTGCCGATGAACAGGGTCACCGGCGTGGGCGCGCCATGATAGACATCGGGCACCCACATATGGAATGGCACCGCACCCAGCTTGAAGGCCAGTCCCACGACGATGAAACAGAGGGCAAAGATCAGTACGATGCTGTTGCCCTCCTCCGCGCCGATGGCGGTCGCCACGGCGGCGATCTCCAGGGAACCGGTGGCGCCGTAGAGCATGGAAATCCCGTACAGCAGCATGCCGGAGGCCAGCGCACCCAGTACGAAGTACTTCATGGCCGCCTCGGAACAGGTACCCGAGTCACGGTTGAAGGCCACCATGGCGTAGAGGCACAGGGACAGCAGTTCCAGGCCCAGGTAGATGGTCAGGAAATGACTGGCGGATACCATGATCATCATGCCCAGCATGGCGAACAGGCCGAGCACGTAGAACTCGCCCTTGAACAGGCCGCGATCCTGCAGGTAGGGGCGCGCATAGAGGAAGCCCATACCGGTCACCAGGTAGATGAACAGCTTGAGGACGGTGGCCATGCCATCGCTGATAAATGTGTTGCCGAAGGACAGGACCGGTTCCGGGACCTGCACCGCCAGGGTAATGAGCGCAGCCACCACCAGCGTCGCCTGCACCATCAGATAGGTGAGGATGCGGCTGTCGTCGCGGATGAACAGGTCCAGCACCAGGATGAGGCAGGCCATGCCCAGCACCCAGATCTCGGGTAGCGCCAGCAGGTATTCAGCGGTTTCGAGCGGCATACGTTTTCCTGTTCCCAATGGGGATTTCTGTTTTCCTCGTCATTCCCGTTTTCCCCGTCATTCCCGCGAAGGCGGGAATCCATCTGTCCGAGGCACTGGATGCCCGCATCCGCGGGCATGACGATGTGTCTTTGCCCAGCATCAGAGCTTGGAGACCGTAATATGGGCCAGCAGATTCTCGATGGTGACCTGCATGACCTCCACCAGGGGTGCCGGCCAGACGCCGAACAGCAGCACCGGCACCGCCAGGCTACCCAGCACGAGGAATTCACGCCCATTGATATCCTGCAGCTTGGCCACCTTGTCACTGGTCACCTCGCCGTAGAGCACCCGTTTCACCATCCACAGGGTGTAGGCGGCGCCCAGGATCAGGGTGGTGGCGGCCAGGAAGGCATACCAGAAATTGGCCTTGAAACTGGCCAGTATGACCATGAACTCACCCACGAAGCCGGAGGTGCCCGGCAGGCCCGCATTGGACATGGCGAACAGCACCATGAACCCGGCAAAGATGGGCATGCGATGCGCGACACCGCCGTAATCGACGATCTGGCGGCTGTGCAAGCGATCGTAGAGTACGCCGACACACAGGAACAGGGCCGCGGAGATGAAACCGTGGGAGACCATCTGCACCATGCCGCCCTGGATCCCCATGGCCGCGCCACTCATCTCGCCGGTGTTGCGCAGAATACTGAACACGAGGAAGAACCCCAGGGTGGCGAAACCCATGTGGGCGATAGAGGAATAGGCGATCAGCTTCTTCATGTCCTCCTGCACCAGGGCCACGAAGCTGATGTACACCACCGCTACCAGGGACATGGTGATGATCAGCCAATCCAGCTCCATGCTGGCGTCGGGGGTGATGGGCAGGCTGAAGCGCAGGAAACCGTAACCGCCGATCTTGAGCATGATGGCCGCCAGGATCACCGAGCCGCCGGTGGGCGCCTCCACGTGTGCGTCGGGCAACCAGGTATGCACCGGCCACATGGGCACCTTGACGGCGAAGGCGATCAGGAAGGCCAGGAAGATGAGCACCTGTTCCGTAAGTCCAAGCTGTAGCTGGTGGAAATCAAGTACACCAAACAGACCGCCGGCCTTGTTGTACATGTAGATGAGTGCCACCAGCATGAACACCGAACCAAGGAAGGTGTAGAGAAAGAACTTGATGGTGGCGTAGACCCGGCGTGGGCCGCCCCACATGCCGATGATGAGGAACATGGGGATCAGCATGCCCTCCCAGAATACGTAGAACAGCACCGCATCCAGGGCCGAGAACACGCCGATCATCAGGCCTTCCATGATCAGGAAGGCGGCCAGGTACTGGGCCATGCGTTCCTTGATGACCTCCCAGCCCGCCAGTACCACCAGTACGGTGGTGAAGCTGGTGAGGATGATCAACGGCATGGAGATGCCGTCAACGCCCAGGTGGTAGAACACATTGAAGGCGGCGATCCAGCTCAGCCGTTCCTCGAACTGCATGGCGGCCGTGGTGGCATCGAAACCGGTATAGAGCAACAGGCTGGCCAGGAAAGTGAGGATGGACACCGCCAGGGCCAGGGGGCGCACGGGGGCCCGGTCGCCCACGGCAAGCACCAGCAGGCCACCCAGAATGGGAAGCCAGATCAGCAGACTCAGTAAAGGCAGGTTAGCCATTCATTATTCCTGTTGTTCTAACGGGGTCGGCGCGAGGGTGGCCTGGCCGCCGGCGGGACGCCGTGAATACATCCCTGTAGGCTTGACGGCCGCGTCCATGCGGCCGACACCCGCCGGCAGCCAGGCCACCCTCACGCTGTCACGGTGAATGGTCATCATCTCCCCGGCCACACGAACCAGGACAGCAACAGCAGCAGACCGATGATCATGCTGAAGGCGTAGGTATAAAGATGTCCGGTCTGGATATGACGCACGATCCCGGCCACCGCGCCCACCAGGCGCGCACTGCCATTGACCAGCAGGCCGTCGATCAGCAGTGCATCACCGGTCTTCCACAGGCGATTGCCCAGGCGCTTCGCGCCACCGGCGAACACCGCCTGGTTAAAATCATCGGCCCCGTACTTGTTTTCCAGCAGGCGGTGGATACCGCTGAAGCGCCGTGCTGCCGCCTCGGCGATGCCTGGGTTCTTCATATAGATGTACCAGGCGGTGAACACGCCCGCGGCCGCCAGCCAGAAGGGCGGCACCATGACGCCGTGCAGCACGAAACCGAGGATGCCGTGGTAGCCGGCGCCGAGCTGGGCCAGCACGTCACGCTCGGGATTCACATGCAGCACACCGTCGAAGAAGTCACCGAACAGCACCGGGCCGATGGCGTAGCCGGCGATGACCGAGGGGATGGCCAGCAGGATCAGCGGCACGGTCACCACCCAGGGGCTTTCACGCAGGTGCTCGCGGGTGTGATGGTCCATGCGCGGTGTGCCATGGAACACCAGGAAGTACATGCGGAAGCTGTACAGGGCGGTGACGAACACGCCGATCAGTACTGCGGCATAGGCATAACCGGAACCCGGGATCTGCGAGGCGTGGACGGCTTCGATGATGCTGTCCTTGGAGAAGAAACCGGAGAAAAAGGGCGTGCCGATCAACGCCAGGGAGCCGATCAGGGAGGTGATCCAGGTGATGGGCATGTACTTGCGCAGGCCGCCCATCTTGCGCATGTCCTGTTCGTGGTGCATGGCGATGATGACCGAGCCCGCCGCCAGGAACAGCAGCGCCTTGAAAAAGGCATGGGTCATGAGGTGGAAAATGCCCGCGGCGTAGGCCGATGCACCCAGGGCTACAGTCATGTAGCCGAGCTGGGACAGGGTGGAATAGGCCACCACCCTCTTGATGTCGTGCTGCACCAGGCCGAGGAAGCCCATGAACAGGGCCGTGGTGGCCCCGATCACCAGCACGAAGCTGAGCGCCGTGGTGGACAGCTCGAACAGGGGCGACATGCGCGCCACCATGAAAATGCCGGCGGTCACCATGGTGGCGGCGTGGATCAGGGCGGAAATCGGTGTCGGACCCTCCATGGAATCGGGCAGCCACACGTGCAGTGGCACCTGGGCCGACTTACCCATGGCACCGATGAACAGCAGGATGCAGATCAGCGTCATCAACGACCAATCCACGCCCGGGAAGATGCTGATCTTCAGCTGGGCCAGGTGGGGCGCGGCCGCGAACACATCGGTGTAGTCCAGGCTGCCGAAATACATCAATACCGCCGCGATCCCCAGCAGGAAGCCGAAGTCCCCCACCCGGTTGACCAGGAAGGCCTTCATGTTGGCGAACACCGCCGTGGGACGGTTGAGCCAGAAGCCAATCAAAAGATAGGACACCAGCCCCACCGCCTCCCAGCCGAAGAACAGCTGCAGGAAGTTGTTGGCCATCACCAGCATGAGCATGGAGAAGGTGAACAGGGCGATGTAGCTGAAGAAGCGCTGGTAGCCGTTGCGGCCGGCCTTGCTGTCGGCAGGCCAGTTGTGCAGGTCGTCCTTCATGTAACCGATGGTGTAAATGTGCACCATCAGGGACACGAAGGTCACCACCACCATCATCAGGGCGGTGAGGTTGTCCACCAGGAAACCGATCTCGAAGCGGATGCCATCGGATACCATCCAGGTGTAGACCGATTCGTTATAGACCGCCGCCCCGTCCAGGGCATGGTGCTTGAACACGAACAGAGACAGCAGGCAGGAGATGCCCACGCCGATGATGGTGGCCCAGTGCGCCC
>DATHUT010000002.1:0-4469 GCA_035462005.1 Gammaproteobacteria bacterium
TCTGACCCTGTGCCACCCCCTGAGCGGCGAGGAAATGAGCTGGGAGATCCCGTTGCCGGGGGATATGCAGGAATTGCTGGCCATACTGCGGGCCGACCTGCAGGACAACCCATGACGGACCATCGCCCCTGCGAACCCCACCTGCTGCTGCCGGACTGGCCGGCACCGGCCGGCGTGAAGGCCCTGACCACCCTGCGTCGCGGCGGCGTCAGCCGGGTGCCCTATGCGGACTGGAACCTGGCCGACCATGTGGACGATGACCCGGAGGCGGTGCGCGAGAATCGCCGTCTCCTGCGCGAGCGCTTCCGGCTGCCGGCGGAACCGGTTTGGCTGACGCAGGTGCATGGCAGCAGCCTGGTGGACGCGGCGCGGGCCAGCGCCCCGGCGCAGGCCGATGGCAGCTACGCCACCACGCCGGGTGCGGTGTGCGCCGTGCTCACCGCCGATTGTCTGCCCGTGTTGTTCTGCAGCCTCGATGGCCAGCGGGTGGCGGCGGTGCATGCCGGTTGGCGCGGCCTGGCCGGTGGCGTGCTGGAAGCCGCCCTTGATGCCCTCGGACCCGGGGAGTACCTGGCCTGGCTGGGGCCGGCCATCGGTCCGGCGGCCTTCGAAGTGGGACCGGAGGTGCGCAATGCCTTCCTGGCCTTCCAGCCGACTGCCGCCGCGGCCTTCCAGGAAACCCGTCCCGGCCATTGGCTGGCGGACCTGTACGGTCTGGCGCGCCTGCGCCTGGCCGCCAGGGGCCTGGATGCGGTGTATGGCGGGGAGCATTGCACCTTCCGTGAGGCCGAGCGCTTCTACTCCTATCGCCGCGATGGTGTCACCGGCCGCATGGCGACCCTGATCTGGCGGGAGTGACGCTTCGCGGCCAGGGTCGCTCCTATAGGATATGGGGATGGCCACCCGTAGGAGTGGCCTTGGCCGCGAACCATCCGAGGCGCCCCGGGCCGTTCGCGGGCAGAGCCCGCTCCTACAGGTTGCTGCGCGGCCTGCCCCGGCATCGGGTATCATGCCGGTTTCGTCATTCCCGCCATCGCGTGCGTTTTTCGCCAGCCGACTCGGGTTTTTTTTGGAACACTAGAGGAAGCAGTAAACCAGCATGTCCCTGTTACTCTGGATCATTCTCTTCACCCTGCTGGGCGGCGTGCTCAGCGTGCTCGCCGCCTCGGTCTTCCTGCTCCTGCCGGAGCGCACGCGTACTGACCTGCTACCCCATTTCGTGAGCTTCGCCATCGGCGCCCTGCTGGGCGCGGCCCTGCTGGCGCTGCTGCCCCACGCCCTGGCCGCGCCGGGGGTGGAGGACTATCACGTCATCACCGGTACCGTGCTGCTGGGCCTGTTCGCGTTCTTCCTGCTGGAAAAGCTGGTCATCTGGCGGCATTGCCACCACGAGGTGTGCGAGGTACATGCCCCGGACGAACACCAAGACCACGACCACGAGCGCGAGCACGCCCAGAAGGAGGCCATCGGTACCATGGTGCTGGTGGGCGACGGCCTGCACAACCTGGTGGACGGGGTGCTCATCGCGGCGGCGTTCCTGACCGATTTTCATCTCGGCGTGGTCACCGCCCTGGCGGTGGCGTCCCACGAGATTCCCCAGGAGGTCGGTGATTTCGCGCTGTTGCTGCACAGCGGCTTCACCCGTCGCAAGGCCTTTTTCTATAACGTGCTGTCCAGCCTGACCACGGTGATCGGTGGTGTGGTGGCCTACTATGCCCTGGGCGAGGCCGAACAGGCGCTGCCCTATGTGCTGGCGGTGGCCGCTTCCAGCTTCCTGTATATCGCCGTGGCGGACCTGATTCCCGGCTTGCACAAGCGCCTGGAGGTGAAGGTCACCCTGCAGCAGTTGCTGCTGATCGCGGCGGGGGTTACGGTCATCTACCTGGCCCATTCCACTCTGCATTGAGGAGCGAACCATGAGCAACTGGTGCATGCTGACCCTGGTGGGCACGGACCGGCCCGGTATCGTGGCGGCCATCACCCAGGCGCTGTTCCAGGGTGGCGCCAATCTTGGTGAGACCTCCATGGCGCGCCTGGGTGGCAATTTCACGGTCATGATGATGGTGCAGCACGAGGGCGACACCGAGGCCCTGCGGTCGCTGGTGGAGCCGGTGGCCGAGTCCCTGGGTCTGCGCCTGCACCTGGATCCCATCGAGGCCCACCTGCACGAGCACCCTATCCCCGATGTTCGTATCAGCGTATTCGGTGCCGACCGCGCCGGCATCGTGGCACAGGTGACCACGGCCCTGGCCCGGGTGGGTTTCAATATCCTCGACCTGCAGTCCGATGTGGGTGGCAGCAAGACGGCCCCCTTCTATGTATTGCACATCGAGGGCCAGGCCGATGACGGCGTGGAAGCCATCGAACAGGCCCTGGCGCCGCTGCGCGACAGCGGTGTCGAGGTGGAGGTGCAGTCCATCGAAACCATGATCGGGTGAGCCATGGCGGTGCTGGAGATCCTCACCTATCCCGACGAGCGCCTGAAGCAGGAATCGGTTCCGGTCACCGTCTTCGACGACGAGCTGCGGGCGCGCGTCGCCGACCTGGAGGAGACCCGCCTGGCCGGTCCCGGTGCCGTGGGCATCGCCGCGCCCCAGGTGGCTTGGTTCGAACGGGTGGTGATCGTGGATGTGTCGAAGCTGAAAAAACCGGTGCCCAACCACGGCCACCTGGTGCTGGTGAACCCCGAGATCACCGAGTGGGAAGGTTTCGCCGTGGGCCGGGAGGGCTGCCTGTCGGTGCCCGATTTCACCGCTAATGTGATCCGTGCCGAGGCCATCCGCCTGGAGGCCCGCGACCCCTGGGGCGAGACGCTGGAATTCCAGATGCAGGGCTTCGAGGCCCGCGCCGTGCAGCACGAAATGGATCACCTGGACGGCTTGTTGTTCCTCGACCGCCTGGTGAGCCGCCGCAACGACCTGTTCCGGCGCAAGAACTACCAGTAAGAGACCGGTCTCCCGGCGAATGCAGTACCGGAGCCCCGTCGTTCCTGCGCATACCAATTCTCGTCATTCCGGCATGCGCCGGAATGACGGATTCTCATGCTTAGCGGCCTTGGCCGCGAACCTTGGCGGGCAGAGCCCGCTCCTACCCTTGCCACTGACGTATCGTAGGAGCGGCCTCTGGCCGCGAACGTCCTTGCACCACCCCTTGAAAATTCCCCCAAAGCCCCCATCCTTGTTAGCAGATTCGATTTTTGTGACCGGGAGTCATACCGCATGCGCATGGATAAACTGACCAGCAAGTTCCAGGCCGCCCTGGCCGATGCCCAGAGCCTGGCCCTGGGCCGTGATCATATGTATATCGAGCCGGCCCATGTCATGACCGCCTTGCTCGACCAGCAGGGCGGCACGGCGCGCCACCTGCTGCAGCAGGCCGATGTGAACGTGAACCTGCTGCGCTCCCAGCTGGGTGAGCAACTGGACAAGATGCCCCAGGTGGAGGGCACCGGCGGCGATGTGCACATCTCCAGCGATCTCACCCGCATCCTCAACCTCACCGACAAGCTGGCCCAGAAGCGCAATGATCAGTACATTTCCTCGGAGCTGTTCGTGCTGGCGGCGGTGGAGGACAAGGGTTCCCTGGGCGAGTTGCTGCGCAAGGCCGGCGCCTCCAAGACCCTGATCGAGCAGGCCATCGACAAGCTGCGCGGCGGCGCCCCCGTGGACGACCCCAACGCCGAGGAGGCGCGCCAGGCCCTGGAGAAATACACCATCGACCTCACCGAGCGCGCCGAGCAGGGCAAGCTCGACCCCGTCATCGGCCGTGACGACGAGATTCGCCGCACCATCCAGGTGCTGCAGCGCCGCACCAAGAACAACCCGGTGCTGATCGGCGAGCCCGGCGTGGGCAAGACCGCCATCGTCGAGGGCCTGGCCCAGCGCATCATCAATGGTGAGGTGCCCGAGGGTCTCAAGGGCAAGCGCCTGCTGTCCCTGGACATGGGGTCCCTGATCGCCGGCGCCAAGTTCCGCGGTGAGTTCGAGGAACGCCTCAAGGCCGTACTGAATGATCTTTCCAAGCAGGAAGGCCAGATCATCCTGTTCATCGACGAACTGCACACCATGGTGGGCGCCGGCAAGGCCGAGGGTTCCATGGATGCCGGCAACATGCTCAAGCCCGCCCTGGCGCGCGGTGAGCTGCACTGCGTGGGCGCCACCACCCTGGACGAATACCGCAAGTACGTGGAGAAGGACGCTGCCCTGGAACGGCGTTTCCAGAAGGTGCTGGTGGACGAGCCCAGCGTCGAGGACACCATCGCCATCCTGCGCGGCCTGAAGGAACGCTACGAGGTCCACCACGCCGTGGATATCACCGATCCGGCCATCGTCGCCGCCGCCACCCTGTCGCACCGCTACATTACCGACCGCCAGCTGCCCGACAAGGCCATCGACCTGATCGACGAGGCCGCCTCGCGCATCCGCATGGAGATCGATTCCAAGCCCGAGGTCATGGACCGCCTGGAGCGG
>DATHUT010000003.1:0-2942 GCA_035462005.1 Gammaproteobacteria bacterium
GTACGGGCACCGAGGGATTCGCGACCGAAGATACGCGCCAGGCTGTCGCCGGACTGCACCTTGACCGCGATCCATTCGGCAGTCTCTGCGGCGGGTGCGGGCGCTACCGGGCTGTCGGCCGCCATTTCTGTGGCGGGATCCACGTCAATTTCCCCTACCTCGGGTGTCGTCAGGAGAACGGATTCCGGCAGCACCAGCGCCAGGGTTTCCTCTGGCTCCGCGGATTCAATTTGGTCCTGGGGTGCCGCCACGCCGCGGTGATCGCTGGCGAGGCTGAAAAACGAGGCGATTACGATGGGAATGGCCGCCAGGCCAAGCCAATAATGGTGGCGAGACCGGCGCGCGCCATCATCCTGATAGAGGTGGCGGACGTCTCGTTGGGTGAGGTTTTGATAATCCACGGAATTTCCCTATAAAACGTTTGGGGTACGGTACTCGCGCGCGGCGTCAAAATCAACCAGGCGTGAGGGTAATGAACTGATTTCCAAGCAAGAAGCCTGCCATCCTCGCCGCCTTGTCGCGCCCTTGCATCCTGTATCGGCCGATGGCTGTGATAACCTTTGCGGGTTTTTTGTGACATCAGCCCGGTTTCCGGGCCAGATGTGGCCATTCGCCCTGCCCCCTTGAATTTCTGGAGTGCAAAGCAATATGTCTGTCGAACAGGACCTGGAAATCATCGCCCGCGGCGCCGACGAAATCCTCGTTGAATCCGAACTGGTGGAAAAGCTAAAGCAGGGACGCCCGCTAAGGATCAAGGCCGGATTCGATCCCACCGCCCCGGACCTGCACCTGGGTCACACGGTGCTGATCAACAAACTGCGCCAGTTCCAGGACCTCGGCCACGAGGTCATGTTCCTCATCGGCGATTTCACCGGCATGATCGGCGACCCCACGGGCAAGAACGTCACCCGCAAACCCTTGACCCGTGACGAGGTGATCGAAAACGCGAAGACCTACGAACAGCAGATCTTCAAGATCCTCGACCCGGAGCGCACCCTGGTGATGTTCAATTCCAGCTGGATGAACGCCATGTCCCCCGTGGATCTGATCCAGCTGGCAGCAAAGCACACGGTGGCGCGCATGCTGGAGCGGGATGATTTCCAAAAGCGCTACAGCGGCGGCCAGCCCATCGCCATACACGAATTCCTCTATCCGCTGATCCAGGGCTATGACTCCGTTGCCATGAAGGCCGATGTGGAACTGGGCGGCACGGATCAGAAGTTCAACCTGCTGGTGGGGCGCGAGTTGCAGAAACACTATGGCCAGCCCCAGCAGGTGGTGCTGACCATGCCCATCCTGGAAGGCCTGGACGGGGTGCAGAAGATGTCCAAGTCCCTGGGCAACTACATCGGCATCCATGAGCCGCCCGAAGAGATGTTCGGCAAACTCATGTCCATTTCCGATGAGCTGATGTGGCGCTATTTCGAATTGCTCAGCTTCCGGCCGGCCAGCGAGGTCGCGGGCTTCCGGCAGCAGGTGGCGGAAGGTGCCAACCCACGCGACATCAAATTCCGTCTGGGCGAAGAGATCGTGGCCCGCTTCCACGACGCGGCGGCGGCGACCCGGGCGCGAGAAACCTTCATTGCCCGCTTCCAGAAGGGCGCCCTGCCGGAGGACATGCCGGAGCTGCAGGTCCAGGCGCCGGACGGGACTCTGGCCCTGGCCAATCTGCTCAAGGAGGCCGGGCTGACCGGCAGTACCTCCGAGGCCCTGCGCATGATTCGCCAGGGTGCAGTGCGCATCGATGGCGAACGGGTGGAGGACGCGGGTCTGACCCTGTCCGCGGGCGCCAGCCACGTGGTCCAGGTGGGCAAGCGGCGGTTTGCCCGGATCACACTCGGCAGCTGACGCCGCCGGCATGTGCTAGCCTTTGTCCGGAATACAGCATCCGGGCATGGTCCCGGCCAGGGACAGGGAGGGTGAATGGATAACAGAGCGATACTGCTGATCGAGGACAACCCCGACGACGAGGCGCTTACTCTGCGGGCGCTGCAGAAGAACAATATCCTGAATAAGGTGGTGGTGGCCCGGGATGGGGCCGAGGCCCTCGATTACCTGTTCTGCCGGGGCTCGTACGCGGAACGTGACCCCCTGGACCTGCCGGAGTTGGTATTGCTGGACCTGAAGCTCCCCAAGGTGGATGGCCTGGAAGTGCTCAAACAGCTGCGCGCGGCCCAGGAAACCCGCCGCCTGCCCGTGGTGATCCTGACCTCCTCCAATGAGCAGCGCGACATCGTCGCGGGCTACGACCTGGGCGCCAACAGCTATATACGCAAGCCGGTGGATTTCACCCAGTTTACCGAGGCAGTGCGGCAGCTGGGTGTCTACTGGCTGGTGCTGAATGTGCCGCCGCATCCCCCGCGGGGCACCTAGCCAGCCACTCAGATTGACTGAGCGGGTCTGTACTGGCGCGGCTTCCGTTGCAGAACCTCCTGTTTTTCAGGCCATTAATCCCAGGCGCGGCTTTTTTTCAATTATTGTGTAAAACCGGTTGACGGCATCAAGGGGCTGCGTATAATGCGCGCTTCCTCACCGGGGCACAGGGTTCCAACGAACCGCACCGGCAAGGTCGTCAACCACAGTTGTTGACGAGTCAGATGGATCCGCTATAATGGTCCGTCTCGGTCGACCCTAAGTCGGCCCGCTCTTTAACAAACAAGATTAGGTAATTTGTGTGGGTGCTTGCGTCGAAGGATTGCTTCGCAATCAATTTTCGATGTAAGCATTTAACTCAAGAAATTCCGAGTTTTTTGCAAGCGTCGAGCCAAAGATTTGTCGCCTCAAGCGACAGTTCAAACTGAAACTGAAGAGTTTGATCCTGGCTCAGATTGAACGCTGGCGGCATGCCTAACACATGCAAGTCGAACGGTAACAGGCCTTCGGGCGCTGACGAGTGGCGGACGGGTGAGTAACGCGTGGGAATCTGCCTAGTAGTGGGGGAC
>DATHUT010000004.1:0-5559 GCA_035462005.1 Gammaproteobacteria bacterium
TTTCCTGTCCTGGAATCTGAATTATTTCAAGCGCCAGGACGATCGTACGGGCACCTACGACATCGACCAGGAGCGCATTACGGCGTCACTTGCTTACCAGTTGCACCCCACCCTCAGCCTGGTGGCCGAGGGCGGTCGGGAAGACAATGATTTCGGGTCCAGGGAGGTTGCGCAGAACGGTTCCTACTGGGGTGCCGGCGCCACCTGGTCACCTAATCGCTACATTTCCATGACGGCCATGGAAGGTAATCGCTTCAGCAGTGCTTCGGTGAGCCTGACACCCAGTCAACGCACCTCGTTACTGGTGTCGTATCGCGAGCGGGATGTGGGCTTTAATCCCGGCGCCGTGTGGCATGGGCGCTTCCAGCACACGACCCGTCGCAGTGTCTGGCAGCTGACTTACCTGGAAGATACCCAGACTACTCAGCGACTGCTACTTACCGGTCCCGTATGGGAGATCAGGGATTCGACTGGCAGGGTCTTGGAGCGATTTGCACCGCCGAGCAGTTTCAGCCTCACCGATGAGCTTTTCGAACGCAAGCGCGCACAGGGGTCGGTGAGCTATCAGACCGGAAAATCAACGGTTGCCCTCGCAGTCTATCGTGAACGGCGCGATATCCTGTTGGGGACTGTGCTTGGCGAGGAGAGTGCCCACGGTGGCCTGGCCGAGTGGCAATGGCAGTTCAGCGGACACACGCAGGCCATTATCAAGGGCAACTGGGAACGGATCGATTTCCGCGATGTCAATCGGGAAGATGATTACTGGTATCTGGATCTGATGCTGACGCGGACCCTGTCTCGCCTGACCACGGCATCGGTGGGGTATCGTCATACCCGCAATGATTCCAGCCTGGATCGAGCCGAGTACACCGAAAATCGCATTTTTGCGACATTCAGAGTTGAGTACTGATCGCCGTGTATGACCAATATTACAACCTGCAGAGCATGCCGTTCCGGCTGACACCGGACCCCAAGTTCCTGTTCCACAGTCGCGGGCATTCCAAGGCCCTGGCTTACCTGCGCTATGGCCTGCAACAGGGTGAAGGCTTCGTGGTCATTACCGGTGAAGTGGGCGCGGGTAAGACCACGCTGGTGCGGGCCCTGGACAGCCAGTTGCGCATGAGCAATGTGGTGGCCACGGAACTGGTGACCACCAATCTCAATCCCGAAGAATTGTTACGCATGGTGGCGTCCGGCTTCGGCTTGAGCAACGACGACCTGTCCAAGACGGCCCTGCTCAAGGTGCTGAAAAATTTCTTTTCCGCCCGTGCCCGCGAGGGCAAGCGTATCCTGCTGGTAATCGATGAATGCCATAACTTATCCGCAAGTTCCCTGGAAGAGTTGCGCATGCTGTCGAATTTCCAGGCGGGTGACCGCGCGCTGCTGCAGACCTTTCTCCTGGGGCAAGGGGAATTTCGCGATACCCTGCAGGCGAAGGGCCTGGAACAGTTCCGCCAACGAGTCATTGCGGCGCATCATCTCGGGCCTCTGGGCGATGACGAAACCCGTGATTACATCAATCACCGCTTGCGCGTGGTGGGCTGGAAGGATGACCCTCACTTCAGCGAGGATGCCTACGAGATCATCCACGAGCACACAGGAGGCATCCCACGCCAGATCAACACCCTGTGTGATCGGCTGCTGCTGACCGCGGCGCTGGACGAGATGCACGAGATCGAAGCCGGGGCGGTACGGGACGTTATTGCCGAGCAGCAGACGGAAATCCCCAAGAAGGCTGAATCCGAACAAGAGCCGCTCAAGCCACGCCCGAACTTTGATCCTCAGCCGCAATCGTCGGCACCCATGGCCGCTGTACCCCTGGATCTGGAGCGACGCATGCAGCACCTTGAACGCAAGGTGGATGAACTGGAAGGCAAGATGCGCCGAGACCAGGAACGACTCCAGAAGCTGATCATGATGGCCATGTTGTCCGGTGAAGATGTAGACCTTTCCGAGGTGTTGCAGGGTTTGAAAAAGGCCGACAAGGCCTGACGAATGCCGTACGGCGACAAGTGGAGTTTGCAGTGAATCACACTACTGGCACGGGCATTCTTTGTGTCGTTGGCGCGCGGCCCAATTTCATGAAAATCGCTCCACTGATGGCCGCTTTTCGCAAGGGGCCAAATGCGATTCCCGCCCGCCTGCTCCATACTGGCCAGCATTATGATGCGGCCATGAAGGAATCCTTTTTCCACCAGCTTGGAATCCCCGAGCCCGATATCGACCTGGGTGTCGGGTCTGGAAGCCACGCCCTGCAGACCGCCGAAATTATGAAACGCTTCGAGCCGGTGCTGGATGCGGAATGCCCTGCTGCCATCCTGGTGGTAGGTGATGTGAATTCCACCATCGCCTGTGCCTTGGTGGCCAGTAAAAAAGGCATACCGGTCATTCATGTGGAAGCAGGGTTGCGCAGTTATGATCGGGGAATGCCGGAAGAGATCAACCGGGTTCTCACGGACCAGATTTCCGATTTGCTGTTTACCACGGAGCGAGACGCCCTGGGCAACCTGGAGCGCGAAGGCGTCGATGGCACGAGAGTGATTTTTACCGGCAACGTGATGATCGACACCTTGCACCAGCATCTCGAACGTGCGGTTCCAGGAGCTGATACACTTCGTGCCTCCGGCGTCGATCCTGCCTTGCTGGATGAATCTTCCGGCTATGCCCTGCTCACGCTGCACAGGCCTTCCAATGTGGATGATCCACAGGTCTTGCGGCGTCTGCTGGAAACCTTGCGCACCATCAGTGAACAGATGCCATTGTTGTTTCCCGTGCATCCCCGTACCCGTGCCAGGATTCGGGAAGCCGGTTTCAGTGATCTGCTGACTTCCCCGCGTATCGTGCAACTGGATCCCCTGGGATATCTCGAAATGCTGGGGCTGATGCGCCATGCCCGTCTGGTGTTGACCGATTCCGGTGGCCTGCAGGAAGAAACCACGGCCCTCGGAGTTCCATGCATCACCCTGCGGGAAAATACCGAGCGGCCGATTACCGTGGAGCAGGGTACCAACACCGTGGTGGGTACCGATGCCGAAAAGATCCTTGCTGCGGTCGCCGACGTGCTGGAAACCGGCGGCAAGCGCGGCCGGGTGCCTGAATACTGGGATGGTCAGGCGGCTCAACGCATCAAGATTTTTCTGGTGGAATGGCTGGCGGGACGTGATTCACCGGTGGCCGTGGCGAACTGATTGGCCATCAGCCCGCTGAAAAACACTACAATCATCGAATCGGGGGGCGTCACTGACGCATTGTATGTCCGCAACGGGACAAATGATCACCAATGCCATGAGCGTAGACGTGGAGGATTATTTCCAGGTCTCCGCTTTTGAGCGTCATATCGACCGGACGGCCTGGGACAGCCTGCCCTGCCGGGTGGAACGCAACACCGACCGGATTTTGCAGCTGTTCGCCGACCATGGCGTGAGCGCTACCTTTTTTACCCTGGGCTGGGTTGCCGAGCGTTACCCGCAACTGCTGCGGCGGATGGTGGAGGGTGGCCATGAGGTGGCCAGCCATGGCTATTCCCATGTACGGGTCACCAATCAGTCTCCGGATGAGTTCCGTGCCGATGTGGTGCGTACCAAGGCATTGCTCGAGGATGTCGCCGGCCAGAAGGTGAGGGGGTACCGGGCGGCGAGCTATTCCATCGGTGCAAAGAATCTCTGGGCCCTGGACGTACTGGAGGAGACGGGGCACTGCTACAGTTCCAGTATCTATCCCATCCGTCATGACCTCTATGGCATGCCGGAGGCGCCACGCTTCGCCTTCCAGCCCAACGGCGGAACCATGATCGAGGTGCCGATTACCACGGTGGAGCTTTTCGAGCGCAATTACCCCTGTGGTGGTGGAGGTTATTTTCGCCTCCTGCCTTATGCCCTGTCGCGCTGGGCCATGCGCCGGGTCAACGAACGGGATGGCCAGTCCTGCGTATTTTATTTCCACCCCTGGGAGCTGGATCCCGAACAACCGCGCCAGTCCGGTCTGGGTTTCAAGACCCGCTTCCGTCATTACCTGAACCTGCGACGCATGGAACAACGCCTGACCCGCCTGCTGCAGGATTTCCGTTGGGACCGCATGGACCGCGTGTTTCTCGACACGCCGGCGGTGCGTCCATGAGTATGAGCGTCGAATCCTTGCAGGATTCCATCCCTGCCGTCCTGCCTAATGTGCGGGTGCTCGGGGATGACCGGGTCGACGACTGGGATGCCTTCGTCAGTCATTGTCCCAGCGCCACCTTCTTTCATCGTGCCGGTTGGCGCGAAGTGATCGAGCGGGCCTTTGGGCATCGTGCGCATTTTCTCTATGCCGAACGTGATGGTCGTATCGAGGGGGTGTTGCCCCTGGTCCATGTGCGCAGCCGGCTGTTTGGCAATGCGCTCATTTCCTGCCCATTCTGTGTCTATGGAGGCATTGCCGCCAGCACTGCCGAGGCGGTCACGTCACTCCAGCGGGAGGCGCAGAATCTCGCGCGTGAACTGGGCGTGGACTACCTGGAATTCCGCAATCTCGAGGCGAGCAACCCGGATTGGGAACACAAGGATCTTTATGTGCGCTTCCGCAAGGCCATCGAGGCCGATGTGGAAGCAAACATGCTCGCCATCCCGCGCAAACAGCGCGCCATGGTGCGCAAGGGCATCAAGTCCGGACTGGTGAGCGAGATCGATACGGATTGCGGGCGCCTTTACACCGCCTATTCCGAGAGTGTACGCAACCTGGGAACGCCGGTGTTCAGCCAGCACTATTTCCGTATCCTGCAGGAGGTGTTCGGTGATGATTGTGACATTCTCACCGTTACCCTGAAGGGTGAACTGATCGGCAGTGTCATGAATTTCTATTTCCGCGACGAAGTGCTTCCCTACTACGGTGGTGGTACCGCCGCAGCGCGGCGCGTGCAGGGTAACGATTTCATGTACTGGGAGTTGATGCGCCGCAGCTGCGAGCGAGGCCTGAAATGGTTTGACTACGGCCGTAGCAAGGAGGGCACCGGTTCCTACAGCTTCAAGAAAAACTGGGGCTTCGAACCGGAACCCCTGCACTATGAATACTGGCTGGTGAAGGCCGCCGCCATGCCCGATATCAGTCCGGCCAACCCCAAGTACCGCCTGTTCATCGAGACCTGGAAGCGCCTGCCACTGCCGGTGACGAGGCTGGTGGGACCCTGGATCGCCAGGAACCTGGGCTAAGCCATGGAAGCGCTGCTGTTTCTTGCCCATCGCTTGCCGTATCCACCCAACAAGGGCGACAAGATCCGTTCCTGGCATTTGCTCCGCCACCTGGCGCGGCGCTATCGGGTATATCTCGGCACCTTCGTGGATGATGAACAGGACTGGCAGCACGTGGGGGCCGTGGAGAAAATCTGTGCCGAAGTGTTCGTGCGCCCCCTGCCCGGGATGCGTTCACGCCTGCGCAGCCTGCGCGGGCTCTTGAATGGACAGCCACTGACCCTGCCCTATTACGGTGACAGCGCCATGGCACGCTGGGTAGGGGACCGGGTCCGGGAACAGGATATCCACCAGTTGTTCGCCTTTTCCTCTGCCATGGGCCAGTATGCTCCGGAAC
>DATHUT010000005.1:0-2323 GCA_035462005.1 Gammaproteobacteria bacterium
ACCGCCCGCCAGCGCGATGACCGCGAGCGCTACCGGGTGGATGCGGGCGGAAACCAGACCGGGCAGATCCAGGACGCAGTGGAAACCGCCACCGAGGCGGGCCTGTATGGCCAGGCGGAGCTGGCCCTTGGCGCACGCACGGACCTGATCCTGGGTGGACGCTACGACCGTGTGCGCTTTCGCATCGATGACCGCTTCACGCCCGATGCCATCGCCTCCGGCCGCCGCGACTACGATGAACTGAGCTACAGCCTTGGCCTTGGTTTCCAGGCACAGCCGGCGCATCGGCTCTACGCCAGCATCGGTTCTTCTTTCGAGACCCCCAGCTTCACGGAGTTCTACGATCCAACCCAGCCGGAGCAGGGCTTCGACCCCACGCTGGATCCGCAACAGGCGCTGAACCTGGAGCTGGGCGCCAAGGGTGTTTTCGGTGCAGTCGCCCGCTACGAACTCGCCCTGTTCCAGATACGCACCCGCGACGAGATCGTACAGGTGGCCACCGACCCCGACCGCTTCGCCAACGCCGCGCGCACGCGCCGCGACGGCCTGGAGGCAGGGCTGGAATACCCACTGTCCGACCACTGGTCGCTGAGCGGCGCCTATACCTGGAGCCGCTATCGCTTTCGCGAGTTCGTGGATGCCTCAGGTGCGGACCTGCGTGGCAAGGCATTGCCGGGACTGCCGACCCACAGCCTGTTCGCCGAGTTGGCCTGGCGTGGCCCGAACGGAGCCTATGTCGTGCTCGATGGACTGGCGCACAGCCGCGTTTATGCCGACAACGCCAACCAGGTGGAGGTGCCGGGATATGCCGTGCTCAACCTGCGCGTCGGTGTGCGCCGCAGCAATGGTACGACGGACATCGAGACCTTCGTGGGTGTGAACAACCTCGCCGACCGGAAATACTTCAGCAACCTGCGCATCAACGCCGCCGGTGGCCGCTACTATGAACCAGCCCCGGAACGCAATTTTCACGCGGGTGTGCGAGTGCGCTTTTGAAGCCTGTTCATCTTGATGGGTGTGCAGGGGGACCGCTCGCCACGGCCGTGCCCTGGTCATGGCCCGACTCGTTCCGATGCGGGCGGCGCGGGGGGGGTTTCTCGATGGGCCTGAAATGCGGATAGAGGTGCGGCGGCGTGCGGAAGCCGGTGTGCAGCAGTATCGGTGGCTGGTAGGTGGTGATGGCGGGTTGTGTTTCCTGTTCCTGGAGGCGTGCCTCCCGGCTGGCCTGCTGCTGCGCGGCCCTTGCCTGCTCACGTGCCAGTCGGCTGGCCTCGAGCCGTTCCGCGACTTCCAGTAGCGCGGTGACATCCACGGACGGTATGGTCGAGAGGGATTCCAGATGCAGCACCCGGGCATCCTGTACCGGGTCGTCGGGGGGCTCCTGACTGAAATTCGTCACACCCTGTTCATCCACCCAGCGGTAGATTTCCCCACCCAGGGCCGGGGAAGTGGCGGCCAGCAGGGCCAGCAGTGGCCCTGAGTACCATTTCGTGCGCATGGACAATGGCATGGTGGCGCTCCCACGGAAACCGGTATTCCTTGAGACCCTCGCGGCCGTCGCAAGTTCTACCCGGGATGGCCCAATGCCAGGGAGGGCCTAGTGCATCAGCACCCATACCGGCCACATCATCAACGCGATGATTCCGGCCGCCAGCGCCAGTTGCAGCAACACCTTCACCGGCTCGCGGCGCAGCACGTCGAGGAAGGTGTCTACCTCGCCGGCAGTCTTGCGCGCGGCATAATCGGCGCGCGCGGTGGCGGCGCGGCGCGCCTGGTAATCCTTCATCAGCGCCTTGGCCTGCGCATGATCCTCGTCGTGGCGGATCCAGATGGCGCCCATGGTAAATCCCCAGCGGTTGGGCGGTGTTTCGTAGTACTCGATGCGGTGCTCGTCGAGAAAGGCGCGCACCTCATCGGCCTCGTCGTCGGGCACGTTGCGCAGGTTCAAGAGTTGCTTGGCCATGGGGGGATTCTACCTTGATGGCGTCCTGCTGGTGCAGTCCGGTTCTCGTCATTCCGGCGCATGCCGGAATGACGGGATCTGAATGACGGGGATCGAATTGATCCAAGGTTCCCCAGGCTTGGATGACTCGCTACGCTCGCCCTGCGGGCGGCCCCTGCCGCGCCAGCGCCCAGCCCACATGCTCGCGCACCAGTGCCGAAGGATGGTCGCGCTTCTCCTCCAGTGCCGCGATCACCTCCGGGGTGCACGGCGCATTGCCCAGCCCCACCGCCAGGTTACGCAGCCAGCACTCGTAGCCGATGCGGCGGATGGCTGAGCCCTGCAGGCGGTCGAGGAACTCCGCCTCGGTCCAGCGGAACA
>DATHUT010000006.1:0-21691 GCA_035462005.1 Gammaproteobacteria bacterium
CGGGACCCAGGTTGTTGATACAGGCCGCCACGGCGGAAAAGGCCGTGATCTGGTCCAGGCCGCTGGCCATGAGGATCAGCATCATGACCGCGAAACTGGCCACATAGGCGGCGAAGAAGCCCCACACCGACTCCACCACACGGTCGGGTACGGCCTTGTTGCCGACCTTGACGGGGATCTGGGCATTGGGATGCACCAGGCGCGTGATCTCGCGCAGGCCCTGCTTGAGCAACAGCAGGAACCGGATCACCTTCATGCCGCCACCGGTGGAATTGGCGCAGGCGCCTATGAAGCTGGCGAACAACAGCAGCACCGGCAGGAAGCCGGGCCAGGCGGAATACGCGACAGTGGTGAAACCGGTGGTGGTGCCGATGGACACGGCCTGGAACAGGCCGTGATGCAAGGCCTCATAACCGGTGGTGAAGGTCCGGGTGATATAGAGATAGCCCACCGTGACCACCGACACCAGCAGCAAGATGATCAGGTAGGTTTTCACCTCCGAGTCGGCGAGGTAGGGGCGCAGGCTCAGGGAACGCCAGGCCATGAAATGCAAGGCGAAGTTCATCCCCGCCAGCACCATGAACACCACGGCGATCATCTCGATCAGGGCACTCCCGAAATATCCCATGCTGGCGTCGTGGGTGGAAAAGCCGCCGATGGCGACGGTGGAGAAGCTGTGGGCGATGGCGTCGAAACCGCTCATACCCGCCAGCCAATAGGCTCCGGCACAGGCGATGGTCAGAGACAGGTAGATGTACCAGAGCGCCTTGGCCGTTTCGGTGATGCGCGGGGTGAGCTTGTTGTCCTTCATGGGCCCGGGCGTCTCGGCGCGGAACAGCTGCATACCGCCGACGCCGAGCATGGGCATGACCGCCACCGCCAGTACCACGATGCCCATGCCGCCCAGCCATTGCAGTTCCTGACGGTAGAACAGGATGGAGGGTGGCAGGTGATCGAGGCCGATAAGGACGGTGGCACCGGTGGTGGTCAGCCCCGACATGGATTCGAACACCGCATCGGTGAAGCTCATCAGCGGCTGCTCGGACAGGTAAAATGGCAGTGCTCCTACCAGGCCAAGCACCGACCAGAACATTACCACCACCACGAAACCGTCGCGCACGCGGAGTTCGCGGCGCATACCACGCACCGGCAGCCAGAACAGGAAACCCGCCACCAGGATCAGCCCGAACCCAGTCAGGAAGGGCGTCATGGCGCCATCCGCGTACCACCAGGACACCAGCACGGGTGGCAGCATGGTGGTGCTGAACACCATCATGAGCAGGCCGAGGATGCGCTGAATGGTGGTGAGTTGCATGCCGGATCAGAAGAAGGTCACGCCCACCTGAAACAAGCGCTCCACGTCGGGGATGTAGCGCTTGTCCACCAGGAACAGTATGACGTGATCCTCGGTCTGGATGACCGTATCGTGGTGGGCGATGATGACCTCCTCGCCCCGCACCACGGCACCAATGGTGGTACCCGGTGGCAGCTTGATCTCGGCCACGGCGCGGCCCACGACCTTCGAGTTGCCGCGGTCGCCATGGGCTACGGCCTCGATGGCCTCGGCGGCGCCACGGCGCAGGGAGTGCACATTAACCACGTCGCCACGGCGCACATGGGCCAGCAGACTGCCAATGGTGGCCTGCTGGGGCGAGATGGCGATATCGATGACATCACTCTGCACCAGATCCACGTAAGAGGCCCGATTGATGAGCGACATGACCTTGCGGGCGCCGAGGCGCTTGGCCAGCATGGCGGAGAGGATGTTTGCCTCCTCGTCGTTGGTGAGCGCGCAGAAGATATCAGTATTCTCGATATTCTCTTCCAACAACAATTCTTCATCGGCGGCATCACCGAGCAGCACGATGGTGCGCCCCAGCCGCTCCGACAGGCGCCGGGTGGTCTCCGGATTGCAGTCGATAATCTTCACCTGATGACGGGATTCGATGGCCTCGGCCAGGCGCAGTCCAATATTCCCGCCACCGGCGATGATGATGCGCTTGACCGGCTTGTCCAGCTTGCGCAGCTCACCCATCACGGCCCGGATATTCTTGCGCGCGGCGATGAAGAACACCTCGTCATCGGCCTCGATGACGGTCTTGCCTTCGGGGATGATGGGACTGCCGCGCCGGAAAATAGCCGCCACCCGCGCCTCGATGCCGGGCATATGCTTGCCCAGCTCCTGTAGCTCATGGCCCACCAGCGGGCCACCATACACGGCTCGTACCGCCACCAGCTGCACCCGCCCGCCCGCGAAATCCAGCACCTGCAGGGCACCGGGATGCTGGATCAGGCGCTGGATATAATCGGTCACCAGCTGTTCGGGGCTGATGAGCACGTCGATGGGCAAGGCTTCCTGGTTGAACAGTTTGGTGTGATTCAAATATTCCAGGGCCCGCACCCGGGCGATCTTGATGGGGGTATGGAACAGGGTGTAGGCCACCTGGCAGGCGATCATGTTGGTTTCATCGCTGTTGGTCACGGCGATGATCATGTCCGCATCCTCCCCCCCGGCACGGCTCAATACCTCGGGATAGGAGGCAGCCCCCACCACGGTGCGAATATCCAGCCGGTCCTGCAAGTCCAGCAGCAGGGTGCGATTGGTATCCACCAAGGTGATGTCATTGGCCTCGCTGGCCAGGTTATGGGCCACAGAGGAACCGACTTGGCCGGCACCCAGAATGATGATTTTCATAGATGATTACCGGGAGGGTCGACCCACTCAGTCGCCCCCCTTCTTGAAATCGATGCCAAGCCCGCGCAGCTTGCGGTACAGGTGGGTCCGTTCCATACCCACCCGCTTGGCGAGCTTGCCGACACTGCCGCCCACCTCCTGCAGCTGGTGGGCCAGGTATTGTTTTTCGAATTGTTCGCGTGCTTCCCGCAATGGCATGTCGTAGGCCAGGCTCTCCACCGTAACGGTCTCGCCACGCAGCAGTTGGCTACTCACCGCCACGTCCACCTCTTCGGCTTCCACCGTGTCGCTACTGCCGAGAATCAGCAGGCGCTGCACCAGGTTGCGCAGTTCACGGATATTCCCCGGCCAGCTGTAGTGCCGCAGGCGGTTCTGGGCCGCCACGCTGAACTGCCGGTAGGGCAGGTTTTCATGGGTCACATAATAATCGGTGTAGAAATTGAGCAGATCCGGCACGTCCTCGCAGTGCTCGCGCAGGGGCTTGATGTGCAGGGGCACCACATTGAGGTGGTAATAGAGGTCTTCGCGAAAACGCCCGGCGCGCACCTCTTCCTCGAGATTGCGGTGGGTGCTGGCGACGATGCGCAGGTCCACCTGCACCGGCACGGTACCGCCCACCCGCAGGAAGGACCGGCTTTGCAGCACGCTCAGCAACCGCGACTGGGTCTGGGCATCCATATCGGCAATATCGCCGATGTACAGGGTGCCGGCGTTGGCCTGCTCGAAACGCCCGTAATGCAACTCGTCCCCTTCCTCGCTGCCGAACAGCTCCACGGTGGAGTTTTCCCGGGACAGGGAGCCCACCGCCGCCTCGATGAAGGGACCGCCGCGCCGCTGGCTGTGCTCATGGATATAGCGAGCGAATACCTTCTTGCCGACACCGGGCTCGCCGCTGATCAGTACCCAACTATCGTGCTGGGCAATGCGCAGCGCCTGCTGGCGCAGCTGCTGCATGACCGCGCTCTTGCCCACGGGTTCCGCCAGGGGCTGTATGCGACGACGCAGGCCGACGTTCTCCCGCGCCAGGCGATCACTTTCCAGAGCCCGCTCCACAGTCAAAAGCAGCTTGGCCAGGGAAATGGGCTTTTCGATGAAATCGTAGGCGCCGAGACGGGTGGCCTCCACGGCGGTCTCCACCGTGCCGTGGCCGGACATGATGATCACCGGACATGGGAGGCCGCCCCCCTCGGACCATTCGCGCAGCAAGGAGATGCCGTCGATGTCCTCCATCCAGATGTCGAGCAGGATGAGATCGGGCCGGCGCTGGCGACGTGCCTCGCGGGCACGCTCGCCACTCTCGGCGACGACCACCTCGTAGCCCTCGTCCTGGAGGATCTCCTGGACCGTGCTACGGATGTCCGGTTCGTCGTCCACCACCAGGATGTGGCTGGCCGTCATGATGCCGATACGCCTCGTTGTGATGATGACTGCAGGGAGCCTGTCGGAATTGGTGCGAACATGCAAGCCCGCTTTGCGCGCATTATAGCCTAGCTGCCAACCTCGTCGAGCCCGGTATCACCGGTGAGGGCAGCAACGGTCTGCAGGCGGACGCGCATCCGCGCACCTCCTCCCTCGCCGGATTCCGCCTGGATGACGCCACCGTGCTCCTCGACGATCTTTTTCACAATGGCCAGCCCCAGGCCGGTACCGCGCGGCTTGGTAGTGACATAAGGTTCGAACAGGTGCTCCATCACCTCGGCGGAAAACCCCGGGCCATTGTCCTCCACCACCAGGTCCACGTAGGCCACATCCGGCTGCCGCACCCGCTCGGTGCTGATCCGTACCCGGGGCGAGTCAACTTGGGCACAGGCCTCCAGCGCATTCTTGATGAGATTGTGCAACACCTGGCGCATGCGCCCGGCATCCACTTCCACCAGCACTCCCGCGGCGGCCCCGTCAAACTCCAGCTCCACCCCGGTGGTCATGCCGCGGTACAGGTCCAGCACCTCCTGCACCAGGAGGTTCAATTCCAGCCGCTCGGGACGCATGCGCGGGGCGCGCGCGTATTCGGTGAATGCATTGACCATCTCCTTCATGGTTTCCACCTGCTGGACGATGGTGTGGGTGGCACGATCCAGTATCTCGGCATCCTCGCCCTGCAGGGTGTGGAGATAGCGCCGGCGCAGGCGCTCGGCCGAAAGTTGGATGGGGGTGAGCGGATTCTTGATTTCGTGGGCGAGACGGCGGGCCACCTCGCCCCAGGCGGCATCGCGCTGCGCCTGCAGCAAGGCGGTGACATCATCGAACACGATCACATGCCCTTCACCGTCGGGCAGCCCGGTGCCACGGCACATCAGTACGCGGCGCCCGCCCTGCCCCATCAAGGTGACCTGTTCCTGCCACTCCCGGGGCAACAATGGGGTATGTTGCCGCACCACATCCAGGAAGGGTTGCAGGAATTCATGCTCTCCTACCACTTCTTCCAGGGTGTTCCCCTGGTAGGCCGTCAGGTCGACGCCGAGTATCTGGGCCGCCGATTCATTCACCGTACGCACCCGCTGCTCGATACCCAGGCTCATTACACCGGAGGACAGGCTGCCAAGCACTGTCTCCAGGTAGGCACGCTGCCCCTCGACGAGACGTTGGCTGCGGCCAGCCTGATCGCGGGCCTTGGCGATCCGCCGTGTCATGTCGTTGAAGGACTGCACCAGGAAGCCGAGTTCGTCCTCGCCCGCCACCGGCAGGCGCTTGCCATAATCACCCTCCGCCACGGCGCGGGTACCTTCTGCCAGGTCGGCGATGGGCGCCACCAGCCGCCGTGCCGAATGGAAGGCGGCCCAGACTGCGGACAGCAGGCTGAGCATGAGCACCAGGGACAGGGTCAGGGTATAGCTGTACTTGAGGGGCTGGCGCAGGTAGGCCAACTCCTTGTAACGGGAAAACTCGTTCTGTACCGTTTCGGCCAGATCGCTCAAGCGCTCGGGGATGGTGTAGAGCGCCTGCAGCACATAGCGCTCCTCGTCGGGCCGGCCGACACGCAAGGGCACCACGGCACGCACATAAATGACATCGTCGATGGGGTCCAGGCTCACATAGGACTGCCGGGCGTCCAGGGGCATATGCATCTCCGCGGTCGGGTGGAGTGGCAGGATCGCGGTGGGATCGATGCTGCTGCTGGCGATGATGCGCCCATCGCCACGGGTCACGGACAGCTCCACGGCGCCACTGCGTACCCGCAGGTCGTACAGGCCCATGGGGATCAGGGCCGGCTGCTGGCCGCTCAATTCCACGGCCAGCCGTTCGGTGATGCGCAGTTGTTCCCGCAGGCGCGCGTCCAGCGCCGAACGACTCAACTCCAGGGCACTCTCCAGGGCATGTTCGATGCGCACATCGAACCAGCTGTCCAGGCCACGATGCAGGAACTGCAGGGAAAAGTAATAGACGATGCTGACCGGCGCCACCGCCAGCACCATGAACATCACCACCAGGCGTCGGGTGAGCCGCACCCCCGGCGCACGCCGTCGTGACTGGACAAACAGCCAGTAGAGATTGGTACCGATCAGGGTGACCAGCACCACCAGGCCCAGGGCATTGATGAGCAGCAACCAGGTGTAGAGCTGGCCAAAGCGTTCGGAATTATGGGTGGCGCTGCTCATGAAGCTGAGGGAGATCAGCAACAGCAGGAACAGCCCCAGCATGGGCCAAATGCCCAGGCGCCGACTCAGGGCTCCAGTGGCCATGTGTACCAGTCGCTTTTCATGCCCCAGCCCGAGGACAGGTAGGCCCAGAGGCGAATCGGGGTGGGTAATTGCTCGATATCGAGGTCGGCCCGCAAGCGCAATTCATACTCGCCTTCGGGCTCCAACAGGCGGGCATCGAGCAGGGGCAGGTCATACAGGGTACCGATGGCCTGCAGGGCATCCTCGAGATACTGGAAACTGTGCTGCACCCCGGTATTGAAGCTGTGCACCAGATAGCGTCGGCTGAGGGCATGGTAGCGGAGCTGATACCGCTGGCGCAGCTGCGCCACCTGTTCGCTCCACAGCCATTCCCGCTGGCGATAGACCTGAATCTTGATCTCCAGCACCAGGGGCACGCCGTGCTCCAGCGCCTTCAGCGCCTGGTCACCCAGCTGGTATTCCACCTGGGCGCTGATCCGGTAGACCCCGTTGACCAGCAGGCTGCGCGCCTCGTGCACGGCAAAGCTGCTGTCCCGCACCGGCTGATCGGCCGCCACGGCACCCATGGCAGGACACAGCAGCAGGCCACACAAGCACAGCAGCCAGCCCCGAACCGGGACGCGGATGCTAGGTCTGTTTTTGAATGCAAGCGTAATAGAAGCCATCCATATCCTGCTCGCCTGGCAGGCGTTGTCGCCCCACGGCACAGGCATGCCCCCAGTCGGCGTGGACAGGCTGTTCCCGCGCCTCGGGATGATCCTGCAAAAAGGCCTGGAGCTGTTCAGTATTTTCCGCGCGCAGTACCGAACAGGTACAGTACTCGAGCATACCGCCTGGCACCAGCAAGGGCCACAGGGCTTCCAATAGTCGCCGCTGTTGCGCCACCAGGCCGGCCACGTCGTCGGCCCGGCGCAGGATCTTGATGTCCGGGTGACGGCGGATCACGCCGCTGGCACTGCAGGGGGCATCGAGCAGGATGCGCTCGAATGGACGCCCGTCCCACCAGTGTTCCACGGCCGCCGCATCGGCGGCGACGAGCTCTGCTCGCAGGCCGAGCCGGTCCAGGTTCTCCTGCACCCGCCGCAGGCGTTCGGCATCCTGGTCCAGGGCCACCAGTTCCGCCAACTCCGGAGAGCGCTCCATGATATGACCGGTCTTGCCGCCTGGGGCGGCGCAGGCATCGAGCACGCGCATGCCCGGCTGCACCTCCAGCAACTGGACCGCCAGCTGGGCGGCGCCGTCCTGTACCGACACCAGACCATCCGCAAAACCCGGCAAGACCTCCACGGCCAGGGGCGTGCTCAGGCGTATGCCCTGCTCGGTGTCGGCGATCGGTTCCGCACCGGGGTCCAGGTCGGCCAGGCGTTCCAGGTAATCGGCACGGGACTGGCGCCTTGCATTCACCCGCAGGCTCATGGGTGGGCGCTGGTTGCCCGCCGCGGCGATGTCTTGCCAGTGTTCCGGCCAGTCCCGCTGCCACTCGCGCAGCAGCCAGTCCGGGTGGGCATGGCGACCCGTCTCGCTGGCATCGGCGCGGGTCTCGATCGCCTCGCGCTGGCGCTGGAAATTGCGTAGCACGGCGTTGACCAACTTGCCGGCCCAGTCCTTGCCCAGCTGGCGTGCCGCCTCCACGCTGTCATGCACGACACCGTGGGGCGCCAGGGACAGCCAGCCCAGCTGGTACAGGCCTACCAGCAACAACGCCCGCAGCTCCCGCTCCTTCTCCTTGAGGGGCTTCTGCAGCAGGCTGGCCAGCATGATCTCCAGGCGCGGATACCAGCGCAGGGCGCCGTAGGCCAGCTCCTGCACCAGGGCCCGATCCCGTGCCGGGGCCTGGTCCAGCAGGGCCGGCAACACGGCGCTCAGGGAGCGGCCCTGGCCCACCACCTCGGCCACGGCCTGCGCCGCCAAGGCCCGGGCGTTGAGCTTCATGGCCATGAGGGCAGGAGCGGCAATGAGGGGCTATTCGCCAAGACGCACCCCGGCCACCGGGTGGGCGTTCAGGAAGTCCGCCACCGCCATGGGCCGCTTGCCCGGCATCTGCACCTCCAGCAGCCGCAGCACCCCGCTGCCACAGGACACACGGATACCCGCGCGGTCGGCGTCCAGCACCGTGCCAGGCGGCGCATCCTGGTCACCGGCCTCGGGCCGGCTGCGCCATATCCGCAGCACCTGGCCCCCATAGCGCGTCTGGGCCACGGGCCAGGCATTGAAGGCGCGCACCTGGCGATCCAGCTCCCCGGCATCGCGCCCCCAGTCCAGCTCCGCCTCGCGCTTGTCGAGCTTGCGGGCATAGGTGGCCTGGGTATCGTCCTGGGGCTGCCCCTCGAGTTCACCGGCGAGGATGGCCTCCAGGTGTTGTGCCAGCAGCGCCGCCCCCATCCGTGACAAGCGATCGTGCAGGCGGCTACCGGTATCCTCGTCTCCGATGGGGCAGGCCGCCTTGGCCAGCATGGGACCGGTGTCCAGGCCCGCCTCCATGCGCATGAGGGTGACGCCGGTTTCCGCGTCTCCGGCCAGGATGGCGCGCTGGATGGGGGCCGCCCCGCGCCAGCGCGGCAACAGGGAGGCATGGACATTGACGCAGCCCCGGGCCGGGATATCCAGCACCGCCTGCGGCAGCAGCAGGCCATAGGCCACCACCACCAGCAGGTCGGGCCGCAGCGCCGCCAGCGCCTGCTGCTCCTCCGCCCCCTTGAGGCTGGCGGGTTGCAGCACGGCAATACCCCGCGCCAGGGCCAGCTCCTTCACCGGGCTGGCGCGCAGCTGGCGGCCGCGCCCCGCCGGCCGGTCCGGCTGGGTATAGACGGCCGCCACCTCGTGGGGGCCATCGAGCAGTACCTGCAGCACGGGCACGGAGAACTCGGGGGTGCCGGCGAACACGATCTTCATGGGTATTCCTGCCTGGGGTCCGGGCTCGTCATTCCGGCGCATGCCGGAATCCGGATGTACCAGGTGTGTGGATGCCGGCATACGCCGGCATGACGGATTGGACCCGAGGTCCACTGATGTGAGTGAATTTCCGTGTTTTTCCGCGTGCTTCCGTGGCCAGCATGTCCCTTGTACTGCTCAGATCACCTTATCGGCTTCACGGGCCGGGGCGGGTGGTGTGTGCTCGCGCTGCTGTTTTTCCAGTTTCTTACGAATTCGCTGGCGCTTGAGGCCGGACAGGTAGTCCACGAACAGCTTGCCGTCCAGGTGATCGATCTCGTGCTGGATGCAGACCGCCAGCAGGCCCTCGGCATCCAGCTCGAAGGGCTGGCCATCGCGGCCCAGGGCGCGCACCTTGACGGAATCAGCGCGAGTCACCTTCTCGAAGAAGCCCGGCACCGACAGGCAACCCTCCTCCATTTCCTCGACGCCGTCCCGGGCAACGATCTCCGGATTCACCAAAAATAAAGGTTGGTCCTTTCCCTCCGATATATCAATGACGACCAGCCGCTTGGCGATATTCACCTGGGTGGCCGCGAGGCCGATCCCGGGGGCCTGGTACATGGTTTCCAGCATGTCATCCAGCAAACCGCGGATCTCGTCGTCCACCTGCGCCACGGGCTTGGCCATGTTGCGCAGGCGGGGGTCGGGAAAGTGCAAAATATTCAGAATAGCCATGTGAACATCATCACGATTCGGGACGGTCGTACATTATAGACTGCAACACAATGATCATACTGGGTTTCGACAGGGCATTTCCATACTTTGTACGGTACGGTTTTTCCGCTACACTCGCGACCCAGGACGCAGAATTACAAAGAGTTACCGGTGCCCGCAGCGTTGCGGAAGCCGGTACGTGGGGCGCGGAGCCACTGGCCGCGTCACGAATAACGAACGACTGAAAGGGACGCCCTATGGCCATCAAGAAACTCCTGGGTCTGGCGACGGCCATGCTCTTTGCCGCCAGCCTGTACGCCGACCAGATCGCGCTCGCGCCGGACCACCCGGATCGCTACGTGGTGGTGAAAGGCGACACCCTCTGGGATATTTCCGGTCGTTTCCTGCAGCAACCCTGGCTGTGGCCCGAGGTCTGGTACGTCAACCCCCAGATCGAGAACCCCCATCTCATCTATCCCGGTGATGTCATCAGCCTGGTGTATGTGGATGGCAAGCCCCAGCTGCGGATGGAGCGGGGTCATCCCACCGTGAAGCTCTCTCCCACGGTACGCGAGGAGCGCATCGACCAGGCCATCCACACCATTCCCATCGATGCCATTCGCCAGTTCCTGACCCAACCGCTGGTGGTGGACGAGGATGAGCTGCGCACCGCCCCCTATTTGCTCACCGCCGCCGACGAGCATGTGATCGCCGGCGCCGGGGACCGCATCTACGTACGCGGAGTGGAGGATGAAAGCGCGAGTAACTTCAGCCTGTACCGTACCGGCGGCCAGTACCAGGACCCCGACACGGATGAGGTCCTGGGATACAAGGCCCAGTATATCGGCGATGCCCGCCTCAGCAGCTTTGCCGAGGTGAGCACCATGACCCTGGTGCGCACCAATCGCGAGGCGCGTACCGGTGACCGCCTGAAGCCGGTGTCGGAGGACGAGGTGCATACCCACTTCACCCCGCGTGCCCCGTCCAGCCCCATCGAGGGCCGCATCATCGACGTGGTGGATGGCGTCAGCCAGATCGGCCAGTACCAGGTGGTGGCCATCAACCGCGGCGCCCGCGAAGGCATGGAACCCGGTCATGTCCTGGCCGTGTACCAGGCCGGCGCCATGGTGCGGGATCCCGTCAGCGACAATGGCCGTGAGCTGGTGCAACTGCCCGACGAACACGGTGGCGAGCTGATGATCTTCCGGGTCTTCGACAAGGTCAGTTTCGGCCTGGTCATGAAGGCCACCCGCTCGCTGCACGTCCTGGATTACGTGCGCAATCCTTGACCCGCGGGACGGTTCCCGTCCACGGGTCAGGCGCGGCCAGGGAACGGCCGCGATGAGCCAGGCTCCCGCCAACCCTGAAACCCTGCGCCACTGGCTGGCGCTGTACCGTGCCCCGGCCCTGGGCCCGGCGGGATTCCGCCGCCTGCGCGCCGCCTTCCCCGATCCTGCCCGGGTCCTGGCCGCCAGTCCTGATCGGCTAGAGTCCCTGGGCTTGTCCCCGCAGGCCGCGGCCGGCCTGCGCCAGCCCGACTGGGCCGGGGCCGAGACCGACCTGCGCTGGCTGGAAGCCACGGACCACCATCTGATTCTGCTCGGGGACGAGGACTACCCGCCGCTGTTGGCGGAGATCCCCGACCCCCCGCCCCTGCTGTTCGTACATGGTGACCCCACCCTGCTATCCCTGCCACAACTGGCGCTGGTCGGCAGTCGCAACCCCACGCCTACGGGCCAGCGCAGCGCCCGGGATTTCGCCGCCCACCTGGCGCGGGCCGGCCTGGCCATCACCAGTGGCCTGGCCCTGGGCGTCGACAGTGCCGCGCACCAGGGGGCATTGGAGGCCGGCGGCGTCACCCTGGCCGTCATGGGCACGGGTCCCGACCGCATCTACCCGGCCCGTCACCGCGACCTGGCCCATGCCATCGTGGAACGGGGCGCCCTGGTGACGGAGTTCCCCACCGGCACCCCACCGCTGCCCGATCACTTCCCGCGCCGCAACCGCCTGATCAGCGGCCTCAGCGTCGGCACCCTGGTGGTGGAGGCGGCGCTGCGCTCCGGCTCCCTGATCACCGCCCGCTTCGCCCTGGAACAGGGCCGCGAGGTATTCGCCATTCCCGGCTCCATCCACAACCCCCTGGCCAAGGGTTGCCATGCCCTGATCCGCCAGGGCGCCAAGTTGGTGGAGACCGCCCAGGATATCGCCGAGGAACTGGGCGCCCTGTGCGGCGCCTGTGCCGCCGCAGGGTCCGAAGAGACCCCGCCGGAGACCGGGGAAATGGCCGAGGATTATCGGCAACTACTTGATTTAATGGGCTATGATCCCGTCAGCGTGGATGAGCTGACAGACCGGAGTGGATTGACGGCGCAGGCGCTTTCCTCCATGCTCCTGCTCCTAGAGCTACAGGGCCACGTGGTCCCCGGCGCCGGTGGACGTTATGTCCGCACCGAAAAGAGAGCCTGAAATGAAAGAGAACCTGTTCGATGTCCTCATCTACTTGTTCGAGAATTACTATATGGATGAAGAACATACGCCGGGTACCGACCGCGAGTCCCTGCAATTGGAACTGAACGAGGCCGGCTTTCCCATCCACCAGGTGAATCAGGCCTTCGATTGGCTGGACGGTCTGTCCACCCAATCGGTTACTCCGAACACGGGGCACCAGACCCGCCATGCCATGCGGGTCTATCACGGCCCTGAACTGGAGCGCCTGGACACGGGATGCCGTGGCTTTCTGCTGTTTCTCGAACAAATGGGCATCCTCACACCCGTCAGCCGCGAACTGGTGGTGGACCGGGTGATGGCGCTGGGCACCGACGACCTCGACCTGGAACAATTGAAATGGGTGGTACTGATGGTGCTGTTCAACCAGCCAGGGGAAGAAGCCGCCTATGCGTGGATGGAGGACCTGGTGCTGGACAGCATGACCGGCAGCCTGCACTGAGCCCCGCCTCCCGCGCCTTCCCCCCGGGACCCCGGGGCATCCCGTCTGCGACCCTGAACCACCACACCTGATTATGAGCAACCTGGTAATCGTTGAATCGCCGGCCAAGGCGAAGACCATCAAGAAATACCTGGGCAAAGGGTTCGAGGTACTGGCCTCCTATGGCCACGTGCGCGACCTGGTGCCCAAGGAAGGGGCCGTGGACCCGGATCACGACTTCGCCATGAAGTACCAGGTGATCGACAAGAACGCCAAGCACGTGGACGCCATCGTCAAGGCCCTCAAAAAGGCCGACACCCTGTACCTGGCCACTGACCCGGACCGCGAGGGAGAAGCCATCTCCTGGCACCTCTACGAGTTGCTGGAGGAGCGCGGCAAGCTCAAGGACAAGACCGTGCAGCGGGTGGTGTTCCACGAGATCACCAAGCGCGCCATCCAGGAGGCCATGGAGCATGCTCGCGACCTCTCCTACCACCTGATCAATGCCCAGCAGGCGCGCCGCGCCCTGGATTACCTGGTGGGCTTCAACCTCTCGCCGCTGCTGTGGAAGAAGGTGCGCCGCGGCCTGTCCGCCGGCCGCGTGCAGAGTCCCGCCCTGCGCATGATCGTCGAGCGCGAGGACGAGATCGAGGCCTTCACGCCGCGCGAGTACTGGAGCATCGAGGCCGACCTGGAGAAGGACCAGCAGGCCTTCGGTGCCAAGCTCACCCAGCTGCACGGCAAGAAACTCAGCCAGTTCAGCATCACCGATGGCCAGAAGGCCGGCGCGGTGGAACAGGAACTCACCGCCGCCGCCAAGGGCGAGCTGGTGGTCCAGACGGTGGAGAAGAAACAGCGCAAGCGTAACCCGGCAGCGCCCTTTACCACCTCCACTTTGCAGCAGGAGGCCTCGCGCAAGCTGGGCTTCACCGCCAGCCGCACCATGCGCGTGGCGCAGCAGCTGTACGAGGGCCTGGATATCGGCGGCGAGACCGTCGGTCTGATCACCTACATGCGTACCGACTCGGTCAACCTGGCCCAGGAGGCGCTGGAGGAGATCCGCGCCCTCATCACCGAGCGCTACGGCAAGCACAACCTGCCCGCCAGCCCGCGCCTGTTCAAGACCAAGGCCAAGAACGCCCAGGAGGCCCATGAGGCCATCCGCCCCACCTCGGTACAGCACAGCCCGGAGGCCATGAAGGCCCACCTCAACGCCGAACAGATGAAGCTGTACGAGCTGGTCTGGAAGCGCACCGTGGCCTGCCAGATGATCCATGCCACCATCAACACCGTGGGCGTGGACTTCGCCTGCGGGGAGGGCAATGTATTGCGCGCCACCGGCTCCACGGTGGTGGATCCTGGCTTCATCGCCGTCTACCAGGAAGGCCAGGACGACCGCGAGGCGGACAGCGACGAGAAACTGCTGCCGCCCATGGAAGAAGGTGACCGGGTGCAACTGCACAAGATCCGCCCCGAACAGCATTTCACCGAGCCACCGCCGCGCTTCAGCGAGGCCAGCCTTGTACGCGCCCTGGAAGAGCACGGCATCGGCCGTCCTTCCACCTATGCCTCCATCATCTCCACCCTGCAGGCGCGCGAATACGTGACCCTGGACAAGCGCCGCTTCTACCCCACCGACGTGGGCCGGGTGGTGAGCAAGTTCCTGACCAACCATTTCACCCAGTACGTGGACTACGACTTCACCGCGCGCCTCGAGGACGAACTCGATGCGGTGGCACGCGGCGAGAAGGAATGGATACCCCTGATGAAGGCCTTCTGGGAGCCCTTCACCGAGCTGGTGAAGGACAAGGATGCCAGCGTGTCACGCAAGGATGTCACCACCGAGGAACTGGACGAGGCCTGCCCCAAGTGCGGCCAGCCCCTGTCCCTGCGCCTGGGTCGCCGCGGGCGCTTCATCGGCTGTACCGCCTACCCGGAATGCGACTACACCCGCAACGTGGGCGAGGAAGGCGAGAGCAGCGAGCCCGAGGTGGTCGAAGGACGCCAGTGTCCCAAGTGCGAATCCAACCTCATCATCCGCACCGGCCGCTACGGCAAGTTCATCGGTTGCAGCAGCTATCCCGACTGCAAGTACATCGAACCACTGGAAAAGCCGACGGACACCGGGGTGGAATGCCCGCAGTGCCACAAGGGCACCATGCTCAAGCGCAAGTCGCGGCGTGGCAAGATCTTCTACTCCTGCTCCACCTACCCGGACTGCGACTATGCGGTGTGGAACGAGCCCGTGTCAGGCCCCTGCCCGGACTGCAACTGGCCCATCCTCACCATCAAGACCACCAAGAGCAAGGGCACCGAGCGCGTCTGTCCGCAAAAGGACTGCGGCTTCGCCGAGCCCTGGGAAGCGGAAGACGACAAGGATGAGTCCGAAGCCTGAGCCCCGTGGCCACACCCCGCGCTGGCATCTGCACCAGGCGGTGCGGGTACTGCGCGCTGGCGGCATCGTCGCCTACCCCACCGAAGCAGTGTATGGCCTGGGCTGCGATCCGTTGCGGGGCGAGGCGGTGCAGCGGCTGCTGGCACTCAAGCAACGGCCCATGGAGAAGGGCCTGATCCTCATCGCCAGCGACTGGATACAGCTGCAGCCCTTCCTGTTACCGCTGACGCCCGCCCGCCAGCAACGTCTGTTCGCCACCTGGCCGGGTCCCCATACCTGGGTTCTGCCCTGCCGCCCCGAGGTACCCCAGTGGTTGCGCGGCCGCCATGACAGCCTGGCGGTACGCATCACCGCCCACCCGATCGCCGCCGCCCTGTGCAGCGCCTGGGGCGGTGCGCTGGTCTCCACCAGCGCCAATCGCAGCGGCCTGCCCCCCGCGCGCAGCCCGCTTCGGGTTCGCCAGCAGTTCGGCGACGAAATCGATTACCTGCTGCCCGGCGCCCTTGGCGGCCTCGCCAAGCCCACCGCCATTCGCGATGGCGTAACCGGCAAGACACTGCGCAACGCCTGATGACCCACCCTGTAGGAGCGGCCTCTGGCCGCGAACGGATTGCCACGGCATTCGCGGCCATGCCCCAGGGCACTCTCTCGACCGCTACGCGGTCTTACCTTGAGGCCGCTCCTACAGGGGCATCGCCATCACCGGAACCGGGCGTGCCGGCCATTGGCAATGGTTCCGATTTCAACCGTACAATGCCCCTTCACCAGCCCATGGAGCCTGCATGTCCCAGCCCGATCTCGCCGCCGTCAAGACCTACCTGCTCGACCTGCAGGACCGCATCTGTAATGAGCTGGCCCGTCTCGATGGCGTCAAGGCCTTTCGCGAAGACCGGTGGCATCGCCCCGAGGGTGGCGGTGGTCGCTCGCGGGTACTGGAGGACGGCGGCCTGTTCGAAAAGGCTGGTATCAATTTCTCCCATGTACACGGGACACAGCTGCCGCCCTCCGCCACCGCCGCGCGCCCGGAACTGGCGGGACGTGGTTTCGAGGCCATGGGCGTTTCCCTGGTGATCCATCCGCGCAATCCCTATGTGCCCACTTCCCATGCCAACGTGCGCTTCTTCCTGGCGGAAAGCCCGACGCAGAACCGGTCTGGTGGTTCGGGGGCGGCTTCGACCTCACGCCCTACTATGGTTTCGAACAGGATGCCGAGCACTGGCACCGTATCGCCCGCGAGGCCTGTGTGCCCTTTGGCAAAGACGTCCATGCCCGCTACAAACGCTGGTGCGATGAATATTTCTTTCTCAAGCATCGCAATGAACCGCGCGGCGTGGGCGGCCTGTTCTTCGATGACCTCAATGAAGGCGGTTTCGAACACTGCTTCGCCTTCCTGCGCAGCGTGGGCGATCACTACCTGCCGGCCTATGTGCCCATCGTCGAGCGCCGCTGCGCCATCGACTACGGCGAACGGGAACGCGAGTTCCAGCTCTACCGGCGCGGCCGCTACGTGGAATTCAACCTGGTCTATGACCGCGGCACCCTGTTCGGACTGCAGTCGGGGGGGCGTACCGAATCCATCCTCATGTCGCTGCCGCCGCTGGTGAGCTGGAAATACGACTGGCAGCCGGAGCCGGGCACTGAAGAGGCGCGCCTCTACGAAGTGTTTCTCACGCCACGCGACTGGCTGGCGGACGAGCCTGCATGACCCTCACCGAGTTGCGCTACATTGTCGCCCTGGCCCGGGAACGGCATTTCGGACGCGCGGCTGACTCCTGCCATGTCAGCCAACCGACCCTGAGCGTCGGCGTGAAGAAACTGGAGGATGAACTGGGGGTGGTCCTGTTCGAACGCAGCAAGACGGACATCAGCCTCACACCCGTCGGTGAGCGCATCGTGGAACAGGCCCAACGGGCGCTGGACGAAGCCGGGGTGATCAAGGAACTGGCGCAGGGTGCCCAGGACGAACTGGCAGGACCGTTGCGGCTGGGCGCGATCTACACCATCGGGCCCTACCTGTTTCCCCACCTCATCCCCCTTCTGCATGAGCGCCTGCCGCAAATGCCGCTGGTGATCGAGGAGAACTACACGGCTCGCCTCGGCGAGAAACTCAAGCAGGGTGAACTCGACGCCATCCTCATCGCCCTGCCCTTCGCGGAGGCCGGTATCGTCACCCAGGCCCTCTACGAAGAGCCCTTCGTGGTGGTGCTGCCCGCCTCCCATCCCTGGACGGCACGGGAACAGATCGACGCCGCCGACCTCGGCACCGAAGACGAGACCCTGCTCATGCTGGGCGCCGGCCACTGCTTCCGCGATCAGGTGCTGGAGGCCTGCCCGGCCTGCCGGCACGGCAGCCGGGAGCTGCAGAAGAACCTGGAGGGCGGCTCCCTGGAGACCATCCGCCACATGGTGGCCTCGGGCATGGGCATCACCGTGCTGCCCTGCAGCGCTGCCGGCGCGGACCGCTACTCCCAGCGGCTGCTGAGCATCCGCCGCTTCGCCCCGCCGGCACCCAGCCGCACCGTGGCCCTGGCCTGGCGCCGCCATTTCCCGCGCCCGCGGGCCTTGTCGGCGCTGGCGGAGGCCGTACGGGATTGCGACCTTAGCTGCGTGACCCCGGTTATCGATAGTAATTAACTATTAATGTAATAATAACAATCCATTAGATATATCGACCACCAACCCCTACGATGTCCTCCAAGCCGCAAGACCTGCGGCGCCGGATCCCAACCCGAACCGTTGAACCAAACAGGAGCGACATCATGAGCATGCAGAACCCCGAATCCGTGACCGTGCAGAACCTCGAGGCCGCGCTGGCCGGCGAGTCCATGGCCCACATCAAGTACCTGTACTTCGCACGCATCTGCCGCGCCGCGGGCGACATCGCCAGCGCCGAGGTGTTCGAGGCCACCGCCGCCCAGGAGGTGCAGCATGCCTTCGGCCACATGGATCTGCTGTACCCGAAGGAGCAGCTCGACCCGGCCAAGTGTCTGGAATTGGCCATCGAGGGCGAGACCTACGAGTACACCGAGATGTACCCCAGCTTCCGCCACCTGGCCATGGAAGAGCAGCGCCACGACGCCGTCGCCGAGTTCGACGAGCAGATCGCGGAATCGAAGGAACACGCGGATATGTTCCAGGCCGTGCTGGAGAAGGCCGCCAAGCGCTTCGCCGCCCTGGCCAAGGTGGAGGAACGCCATGCGAACCACTACCAGGAAGCCCTGAAGCGCATTTCGGCCTGAACCAAATACCGCTAAAATCCGTCAAATGTCATTAAACCGAGGTAAACCGTAATGAAAAAGTGGGAATGTATTGTATGTGGTTTCATTTATGACGAAGCCGAGGGCCTGCCGGATGAAGGCATCGCTCCGGGCACCGCCTGGGCGGATATCCCCGAGGACTGGGAATGCCCTGACTGCGGCGTCTCCAAGGCTGACTTCGAGATGGTGGAAGTGGCCTGATCCCGACGTCTCCGGGGGCGCGTGTCGCCCCCGCCTTTTTCCCGACTGGAGCCCACCATGGACCCCATTGTGATCATTGGCACCGGCCTGGCTGGCTACAGCCTGGCCAAGGAACTGCGCAAGCTGGATGCGGAGCGGCCCCTGGTGCTGCTCAGCGCCGACGACGGCCGCTTCTATTCGAAGCCACTGCTGTCCAATGCCCTGGCCAAGGGCAAGGAGCCCGACGAGCTGGCCACCGCCAGTGCCGGGGAGATGGCCCAACAGCTGAACGCCGAGGTACGCAGCCATTGCCCGGTTCAGGCCCTCCACCCCGCCCGCCGCGAAGTGGAGCTGGCAGGCGGCGAGCGCCTGACCTACGACCGGCTGGTGCTGGCACTGGGCGCCGACCCCATCCGCATCCCCTTCGCGGGGGATGCGGCCGACGAGGTGCTCTCGGTAAATGACCTCGCCGACTACACCCGCTTCCGGTCACGACTGGAGGGCGTGCAAAAGGTCATGATCCTGGGTGCCGGCCTGATCGGCTGCGAATTCGCCAACGATCTCTGCCAGGCGGGCTACCAGGTGGCGGTCGCCGATCTGGCCGACCAGCCCCTGGGACGCCTGCTGCCCCCCGAATCGGGCGCGGCCCTGCGGGCGGGCCTGACGGCCGCCGGGGTGGAGTGGCACCTGGGCACCGGCGCCGAGCGCATCGACCGCGCCGACAACGGTTACCGGGTAACGCTGGGCAATGGTGCGCAAGTGGAGGCAAACCTGGTGTTGTCGGCCATCGGCCTGCGGCCGCGCACCGTCCTGGCCCGGGAAGCGGGACTCAAGGTGGAACGGGGCATCGTCACGGACCGACTGCTGCGCAGCTCCGATCCCCATATCTATGCGCTCGGCGATTGCCTGGAAGTGGAAGGCCTGGTGCTGCCCTATGTGATGCCAATCATGAACGGCGCCCGCGCCTTGGCGCGAACACTGACCGGCACGCCCACAGAGCTGGTGTATCCGGCCATGCCCGTGGCGGTGAAGACCCCGGCCCACCCGGTGGTGGTGTCACCGCCACCCATGGGAAGTGAGGGAAAGTGGCGCACGGAGGCGGGTGCCGAGGGCACGGCGGGTTTCTTCGAGTCACCGGACGGCGAACTGCTGGGTTTCGCCCTGACCGGATCACGGGTGGGCGAGAAGCAGACCCTGACCAAACGGCTGCCCGCGATGCTGGCGGCGGCCGGCCAGGCGGACGCGGCCTGAATAGGTATACTGTCACCCCAAAAAAAAGCCCCACCTCGAGGGTGGGGCGAAAAACGCTTTTCAGCGTCGGAGGAGTCGTTGACACTACACCTTGCACAGGAATTCGATTTCGGGATGCGCCCTGGAACTGGCGGGGACATTCCGAAGCCGACTCCGTGTGGAGGTTATCGGCCATCCTTCTCTTAACTGTAGCGCACCTGCGCCAATCCTTTTTCCGTCCCTGTTACCCAGTAAGAGCAAATAGAGTGCCAGTTTATTCCATTTTGTTATTACATTTTTAAAATCAGATAGTTAGAAAACTCTCGCGGTAGCAACAGGCGGCAGGACTCGGATCAAAAATGCACGGTAGCCGGATATCTGGCGCAATTTGCACCAGAAAGCGTCAGCTCCCGTCAGTAAATGACCGTTTTTCAATCCAGGGTATCCAGGTGGGAACCCTCGGTACCCTGGGGCCGCGGCCCACCGGGACCCCGCAGCCGCCGGATCACGGCGGCCTCCCGCAGCAGGGTTGTCAGCTCCTGGGGGCTGGCGGGCAGGGCATGCCAGGCCAGGTCGCGCAGGGCCGCGTGGCGCTTGAGCACCTGGAAATAGGCCTCGGGGTCCAACAGGTCCGCGGCCAGGGCAAAACCGGCATCGAGGCGTTCCAGGGCCCCCTGGCGCCGCACGGCCGCCAGCAGTTGCCCATGGATCAGCAGCACCAGGGCGCGGGTACGCGGGTCGTCGGCCACGGCCAGCAGGTTCTCAACTTCACCTGCCACCTCCTGGCCCCGCCAGAAGCGGGCGATCAGCCACTGCAACCGGCAGCGCAGGGGCGGGGCACCCGTGACAGAGCGCCGCCGCAGGCATTCCCGTGCCTGCCGGTCCAGCGTTTCGGCCTGCGCCTGCGTCATGGGCTGCCCGTACCAGCCGGCCAGCGGCAGCTCCGGCTCAGGCCAGCGGGCGATATCGATGATGAAGGCATCCGCATCCATGGTGACATCCTATCCGGATGCGGCCGTTGCCAGCCATATCCCCCGACGCCGTGCCCTTGGCCGCCGGTTCGCGGTACACTCCGGCCCTGTTCGCCACGCACGCAGGAGAATCCGCCTTGTCCGCCATCGATCCCCGCCATGGCCGCTTCCCCCAGGTACGCATGCGGCGCATGCGCCGCGATGACTTCTCCCGTCGCCTGATGCGGGAACAGCGCCTCAGCACCGACGACCTCATCCAGCCGCTGTTCATACTCGAAGGTGAGGGCCAGCGCGAGGCCGTGGCTTCCATGCCCGGCGTGGAGCGGGTCAGCATCGACGAGCTGCTGAAGGAAGCCGCCGAACTGGTGGCACTGGGCGTGCCCGCAGTGGCCCTGTTCCCGGTCACCCCGGCAGAGAAGAAAACCGAGGACGCCCGTGAGGCCTTCAACCCCGAGGGCCTGGCCCAGCGCGCGGTGCGGGCACTGAAGGCGGAATTCCCCGACCTCGGTGTCATCACCGACGTGGCCCTGGACCCCTTCACCACCCATGGCCAGGACGGCCTGATCGACAGCAATGGTTACGTGCTCAACGACGAAACCGTGGCGGTGCTGGTCCAGCAGGCACTGTCCCATGCCGCCGCCGGTGCCGACGTGGTGGCACCCTCCGATATGATGGATGGGCGCATCGGCGCCGTGCGTCAGACCCTGGAAGAGGCCGGCCACCGCAACACCCGCATCCTCGCCTATGCCGCCAAGTACGCCTCCAGTTTCTACGGCCCCTTTCGCGATGCCGTGGGTTCCGCTGCCAACCTGGGAGGCGGCAACAAGTA
>DATHUT010000007.1:0-6203 GCA_035462005.1 Gammaproteobacteria bacterium
AATCCGCATCCTGTTCGGCCAATTGATAATACAGATCCCGCTCGCCGATCATTACCACCTGTAAACGCACGGGCAAGGCCATGGGTGCGAAGGCGACCCCTTCGGTGCCACTGTGCGAACGCTCTGGCTCCAGTCGGCCGGTGGCCAAAAGCTGCTTGAAATCCCGCCATAGCTCCATGTCCGTCAGCAGATTTTCGGCGTCGAGGACGAGGTAACCACCATTGGCCCGTTGTACTGCACCGGCGCGCAGCAGGCGCAGGTCTTCCTGGCCACTGCCCGGCTGGATACGCTGTTCGATGGCACCGAACAGCGAACTGCGCCCCTTTCCATTCCAGTATTCCAGGGGTGCTCCCTGCGCACCCTCACGACTTACCAGGAGATGAACCTGGTAACGACCGGCGAGTGAACCGGGGTCATCCAGCCAGGACTCCAGCCGTTCCATGTCCTGCAACTCCCCATGCAGGCGTTCCAACTGTTGCAGGAGATCCACAGACAGGGCATCAAGGTAGTCCACCAGGTTGGCAATGTTGGCCCAGCGTTCGCGAAGGCCGGACAGCATGGAAGCAATGGCCTGCGCGGCCAGTTCCCTTTCGAAGGACTTGAGCGCGTTGGCCAGGTCCGCCAGCCAGGCCTGCATGCTGGCCACGAAGGGTGAGCCGCTGCCTGCCGGCAGGGTCAGCCAGCGCGGGGCATAGGGGTCCTGAAAATTCCGCACTACGCAGAGATCATCACCGGCTGGTTCGTTCCGGACCCGGCCACGCAGTTCCTGCAACACCAGCTCATGGCGTCCGGAGCCCGGTTCACCCATAACGTAGAGGTTATACCCCCTGCGCTGTATACCCAGCCCGAAACACAGGGCCTCGGCGGCACGGGCCTGCAGGTTGAGGCCCCGGGGGACCTGAAGTTCATCGGTGGTGGTGAAGCGCAGGCTCTCTGGATCACATTCCCGGCAAAGCTGCCGGGGTGTCAGGACATGATGAGGGTTCATGGCAGGGCGTCGGTACTGTCTCAGGATGAGGTTTCCGCCATGATAACGGAAAGCGCCTCGTCGTTCCCGGTCCGTGCTAGGCCGACTCCTCTGGCAGGGTGAAGCAAAAGCGGCTGCCCTGCCCCAGGACGGAATCGGCCCAGATTTTTCCGCCATGGCGACGGATGACCCGTTGCACCAAAGCCAGGCCGATTCCGGAACCCTCGAAACCGACATCGTGGTGCAGTTTGTGGAAGAGGGTAAAGAGCTTGTTGGCATAGCGCATGTCAAAGCCGATCCCGTTGTCTTCAAGCACGAACACCGTCTCGCTCCCCTGGAGCTCGCGATACAGGCGTACCCGCGGATTTTCGACACGAGCCGTGAACTTCCAGGCATTGTCCACCAGTTGCATCAGCATTTCCTTGAACATGTAGCGGTCCGCCAGAACTCGGAGATCGACCTCGATATCGCAATAGACTTCATGCTCGTAACGCCAGGATTCCCGCATGCTGGTCACCACTTCTTCCATGAGGCGGCTGAGATTCACGGGACTGAGCATGATCTCGGTGCTGGACACACTACGCAGGTGGCCGAGGTCATCGATTTGTTGCTGCATGCGCTGACCGGCCTTGTGGATACGGTGGCAATAATCCGCCACCAGGCCGCCTTGATCCAGCTCCTTTATCTCCTCCAGCACCGCGGCGCTGAAACCGCATACGGAACGCAAAGGGGCACGGAGATCGTGATTGATTACATCATAAATGCCATTCAACTCCCGGTAGGCGACACCCAGATCCGCACCCAGCTGTGCGATCTCCTGCTCCAGCGCCTCCTGGCTCGATTGCTCACCAGGCCGTTTCCAGGCCATTTCCCTGGCAATGCGGGTGGCGTACACCCGCAGAACCGACTGTTGCTCCATGGACAGGCGCATCGGCTTGGTATCGAGTATGGAAATCAATCCAGGGCCGTTACTGTAGGGTTCGCCCAGCGGGACGCCGAAATAGCTTTCAACATCCTTCACGGCCAGGTACTCGTCCCGCGGGTAGAGGCTTTGCACCTTTTCCGGCACATATTGCTGCCGGGCATCCAGCACCGTCTGGCAGGGAGTGCCACTCAGGGAATATTCGACGTTGTCCTGGAATTCACCATCCTGCCAACACAACAGGGTGCGCATGCGGGTACGCGCGGGATCGACGAACAGGCTGATGACGACGATGCGGGCGCCATAGTAGGCCGCCAGGTCGCGCACGCAATTACGGTAGAACTCCGGATCCAGTTGGGCGGAGACGCGCTGACCCAGACGCGACAGAATTTCCTGGGTACGGGTATGTTCGACGGGGTCGCCAGTAGAGGGAACCGGCGGATCGAGATCCAGATTATCCTTCATGTCGACAGCTCCCTGCCAAGGCACTGTCCGGAAAACGCACGGGATCGAATCCCGCGATAAACCGCGATTTTCTGCACAAACCACCTCAGAAATTGTATTGGTGCGCATGTAGTAACCATGGAAACATCATGGTGTGCGCGAACCCGAATAGTGCCCACTCCGATGTGGCAAGTCCAGTCCCGCCCCCCTCGCCGGAACAAGGCGCCCGAAACCGGCCCTGTGGGCACGTCGTGCCCGGGTTCCAGGGAAAAAGGCCCCACAAGCCCGCGTTTTTCATCCATGTTATAATTTGTGCTTTACGAGCAATTCCCAGGTAATTGATACCAAAATGAAAAATTTCACCGATCTGCTACAAGACCGCATCCTTGTTCTCGATGGCGCCATGGGCACCATGATCCAGTCCTACCGGCTGGAGGAAGCAGACTACCGTGGCGAACGGTTCAAGGACTGGACCAGCGACCTCAAGGGCAACAATGACCTGCTGTCCCTGACCCAGCCGGACATCATCCGGGATATCCACAAGGCCTACCTGGATGCCGGCGCGGACATCGTCGAGACCAACACCTTCAACTCCACCGCCGCCTCACTGGCGGACTACGGTCAGGAAGACCTGGTATACGAACTCAATTTTGCCTCCGCCCGGCTGGCGCGCGAGGCCTGTGACGCTGTCGGTTCACCGGATCGCCCCCGTTTCGTTGCCGGCGTACTCGGCCCGACCAGCAAGACGGCGTCCATATCTCCCGACGTGAACAACCCCGGCTATCGCAATATCAGTTTCGATGCCCTGCGCGACACCTACTACGAGGCCACCAAAGGCCTGGTGGAAGGCGGCGCCGACCTGATTCTCATCGAGACCATCTTCGATACCCTCAATGCCAAGGCTGCGGCCTTTGCCGTGGAAACCTATTTCGAGGACACCGGGAACCGGCTGCCGGTGATGATCTCCGGTACCATCACCGACGCATCCGGCCGCACCCTGTCGGGCCAAACCGTCGAGGCCTTCTTCAATTCCCTGCGCCATATCAAACCGGTATCCCTGGGCTTCAACTGCGCCCTGGGCGCCAAGCAGTTACGTGAGCACATCGAGGAACTCGCCGGCATCGCCGACTGCGCCGTCAATGCCCATCCCAACGCCGGTCTGCCCAACGAATTCGGCGAATACGATGAATCACCCGAAGCCATGGCCAAGGAGATCGGCGAATGGGCGGCAGCCGGTTTTCTCAATATCATCGGTGGCTGTTGCGGCACTACTCCGGCACACATCAAGGCCATTGCCGAAGCGGTTCAGCCCCATGCACCGCGGAAGATCCTGCCCCACGACCACACCCTGCGCCTGTCCGGTCTGGAGCCTTGCAATATCCGTGACGACTCCCTGTTCGTAAACGTGGGTGAACGCACCAACGTCACGGGTTCTGCAGCCTTCAAGCGCCTCATCCTCAATGGTGAATATGACAAGGCCCTGGACGTGGCACGTCAACAGGTGGAAAACGGCGCCCAGATCATTGATATCAACATGGATGAGGGCATGCTCGATGGCCAGGAGGCCATGGTCACTTTCCTGAATCTCATTGCTTCGGAACCGGACATTTCGCGAGTCCCGGTAATGATCGACTCCTCCAAGTGGCCGATCCTGGAGGCCGGTCTCAAATGCATCCAGGGCAAAGGTATCGTCAATTCCATTTCCATGAAGGAAGGCGAGGAAGAGTTCATCCGCCAGGCCAGGCTGTGCCGCAAGTACGGCGCGGCGGTGATCGTGATGGCCTTCGACGAGACCGGCCAGGCGGACACCAAGCAACGCAAGGTCGAGATCTGTAGCCGTGCCTACAAACTTCTCACCGAGCAGGTTGGCTTCCCGGCGGAAGATATCATCTTCGACCCCAATATCTTCGCCATTGCCACCGGCATCGATGAACACAACAATTACGGTGTCGATTTCATCGAAGCCGTGCATGAAATCAAGCACAATCTGCCCTATGCCAGGATCAGTGGCGGGGTTTCCAATGTGTCCTTCTCCTTCCGTGGCAACAACCCCGTCCGTGAAGCCATACATGCCGTCTTCCTCTATCACGCCATCAAGGCCGGCATGGACATGGGCATCGTAAACGCCGGGCAGTTGGCCATTTACGAGGAAATCCCCAAGGAGCTGCGCGACTGCGTGGAAGACGTGGTACTGAACCGCAAGCCAGACGCAACCGAGCACCTGCTGGACATCGCCGCCAAGTACAAAGGCGACGGCAGCGGCGCCGAACGCAAGGAAGACCTGGCCTGGCGCGAGTGGCCCGTCACCAAGCGCCTCGAGCACGCCCTCGTGAAGGGCATAGACGCCTATGTCGACGAGGACACCGAGGAGGCCCGCCAGAAATATGACCGGCCCATCCAGGTCATCGAAGGCCCGCTCATGGACGGTATGAACGTGGTAGGCGACCTGTTCGGCGCCGGCAAGATGTTCCTGCCACAAGTGGTGAAATCCGCCAGGGTCATGAAAAAGGCCGTCGCCTACCTCCTTCCCTACATCGAGGCCGAAAAAGACGCCAATTCCAAGGCCAAGGGCCGTATCCTGATGGCTACCGTGAAGGGAGACGTGCACGATATCGGCAAAAACATCGTTGGCGTGGTACTACAGTGCAATAACTTCGAGGTCATCGACATGGGCGTGATGGTGCCGGCCCAGAAAATCCTCGACAAGGCTCGCGAGGAGAAAGTCGACATCATCGGCCTATCCGGCCTGATCACGCCTTCGCTGGATGAAATGTCCCACATGGCGAAGGAGATGCAGCGTGAGGGCTTCACCATTCCGCTGATGATCGGCGGCGCCACCACTTCCCGGGTACATACAGCGGTGAAAATCGAACCCGGTTACCAGGGCGCCACGGTCTATGTGAAGGACGCCTCCCGTGCCGTGGGCGTAGCCCAGAACCTGGTCAGCGAGGACAATGCCAAGACCTTTGTTGCCAAGGTAAAAGAAGAGTACGAATCCGTGCGTGAAATGCACAAGGGCAAATCACGCAAGACCGACTGGATCACCCTCGAGGAGGCGCGCACCAACAAGTCGAAAATCGACTGGAAGGACTACAAGCCCACCACACCCTCGTTCACCGGCACGCGAGTCTTCGACGACTATCCGCTCGAGGAAATCGCGCGCTATATCGACTGGACCCCCTTCTTCAAGGCCTGGGAACTGGCTGGAAGCTATCCAAAGATCCTGGATGACGAAACCGTCGGTGAACATGCCCGAAACCTGTTCGAGGACGCACGGGAAATGCTCCAAAAACTGATCGACGAGAAATGGCTCAAGGCTCGCGCCGTCATCGGGCTCTTTCCCGCCAACCAGGTGAACGATGACGACATCGAACTCTACAGTGATGACCGTCGTGAGCAGGTGCTAACCACCCTGCATCACTTGCGCCAGCAGACCCGCAAGCCACCGGGCCGTCCGAACCAGTGCCTTGCTGATTTCGTGGCACCCCGCGAAACCGCGATCAAGGACTTTATGGGCGCCTTCGCGGTCACCACCGGCATCGGCATCGACGAACATGTCAAACGCTTCGAGGCCGGTCACGATGACTACCAGGCTATCATGCTCAAGGCCCTTGCGGACCGCCTGGCCGAGGCCTTTGCTGAACTCATGCATGAGCGGGTTCGCAAGGAATACTGGGGCTATGCCACCAGCGAGGATCTCGGCAACGAACAGCTCATCAAGGAGGAATACCAGGGAATTCGCCCGGCTCCGGGTTACCCGGCCTGCCCTGACCACACCGAAAAAGCATTACTGTGGGAGCTCCTCGAACCCAATCAGCGCATCGGACTGCACATCACCGAGTCCTTTGCCATGACTCCCACCGCTGCGGT
>DATHUT010000008.1:0-4922 GCA_035462005.1 Gammaproteobacteria bacterium
AGGAGAGACGTTTGAAGGAGCGCCGCCGGAATACCCGGCAGCACGCGGATGAACTGGATGCGCTGTTCGGTATGGGCTCGAGCTCGAGTTCGGGGATCGAACTGGATGAGATCCGCGTCACGGCCTACCGGGATATGACCCGCAAGACCTGACCCGTATTATTCATGAACGCCCCTACTGCGGCCGCTTATGAATAATGCAGGCTAGACCAGTGCGGTAGTACCGCACAGGATTCCCCGCTCACGCCACTGGCCCAGGATGGCCAGTCCGCCCTCCAGTACGTGTTCCGGCCTGGCATGTCCCAATTCGACGGCAATACTCTCCAGTGCGGCACGACCGCTGAGCGCGGGCTCGTCCCGCAGCAGGGCAAACAGCCGCGCGCTGACAGGATTCAGCTCCAGGAAATGCACCTCGTCGTCGGCGTCGCGGTATACCAGCAGAAACACTCCATTGGGTTCCGGTGCGTCGGGTTGGAACTCCGGACTGACGCGGTGTACGGGATACTCATAGCGGAAGGCCCAAGCCAGGGGTGACAGCCGCGGGTGTCCTTCCAGCAGATCCCCATGGGGGTCGAGCCCGGCCTCGGGCTCGGGATCCTCGGCCACCGTCAGAGCCAGTTCCAGCCATTCATAGTGGGCCAGTTCGTATAGAAACGGCGGGTCTTCTTCTCGTGCCGCCCGCTCCTGCTCCAGGTACTGGAGGAACTCGCGGGGTATCTCCAGGAACAACGGTGAGTGGGACTGGTGGCGGGCAAAGAAGTCCCGTGCCAGGGCCGTCCAGGCCGCATCGTCGAGCAGACTGCGCAATACCGGGAAGCTGTTCGCCAGAAACCCTTCCACGTTGTTGTAGAACAGCTCACGGTAGATGGCCATGCGCCGGTCTTCCACATCGGCGGGCCGTGGATGACGCTCCGGGTCGCGGATATGGGCCGCGAACTCGTATTGGCGGCGCATGAAGGCCGGCATTTCAGCGGGTTTCGGCGGCATGTCCGGCATGGGTCCTGGTCCAGCGCTGTTGCGCCGCCAGGATACGGTCGATCTCGACCAGCAGTTCGGGGATGGGGGGAATGTTGAAATCCCGCTCCAGCAGGGTCGGTATGGGTCCGCAGTGTTCATAGGCGCGGTCGAGCAGCTCCCAGACCGGATCGATGACCGGGGCGCCGTGGGTGTCCACGCGCAGATCCTCGGCTTCCTCGTAATGGCCGGCCACATGGAAGTACATCACCCGTTCCGCGGGCAGGCCCTGCAGGAATTCAAGCGGGTCGTACCGGTGGTTGATGCTGTTGACGTAGATGTTGTTCACGTCCAGCAGGAGGTCGCAGTCGGCTTCCTCCAATACCGCATTGATGAAGTCGATTTCCTTCATTTCCTGGGCGGGTGCGGCGTAGTAGGACACGTTCTCCATGGCGATGCGCCGTTCCAGGATGTCCTGGACGCGGCGGATACGCCCTGCCACGTGGTGCACGGCCTCTTCGGTGAAGGGGATAGGCATCAGGTCATAGAGATGTCCGTCATCCCCGCAGTAGCTCAGGTGTTCCGTGTAGGCGCGGATGTGGTGTTCGTCCAGAAAGCGTTTCAGGCGTTGCAGGAAGGTCTCGTCCAAGGGGGCGGGGCCACCGATGGACAGGGACAGGCCGTGGCAGACGAAGGGATGGTGCTCGGTGAAGGCGCGCAGGCGCTTGCCCAGGGCGCCGCCCACGCCGATCCAGTTCTCCGGCGCGATTTCCAGAAATCCGATTTGCTCCGGAAAGGCCTCCGCGAGCGGACCCATGAGGGTCCGTCGCAGACCCAGGCCGGCACCCTGTACGGGATGAGGCTGGTTCGAAATCATGGAAGGGATTTCCGGCTCAGCGGTTGCCGCCGCACTTGCCTTCCATGTCCTTCGCTTTTTCCTTGGTTTTTTCCATGGCCTTGTCGCCGCCGCACTTGCCTTCACCGCACTTCCCTTCCTTGGCTTTTTCCATGGCCTTGTCACCGCCACACTTACCCTCGCCACATTTTCCTTCGTGCTTGTCGGCTACCATATAGCCGCTGGACAGTTCGGTCATGGCGAAGGGGCTCTGCTCGGCGCTGGCGACGCCGGAACCCAGGGACAGGGCAAAGGCGGTGCCGAGGGCCAGGCTGACGGGCTTGAGCTGGTTGGACTTGGACATGTTCGGTCTCCGTAGCAGTTGTGTATTGTTGGGGGTGTTGCTGTACGTGCAGAATGTGTGACTGTTTGATGTAAGTCAAAGTTCCGGTTCCGGGGCATGGAAATAAATATTAGAGAATAATGATATTTATGGCCGGCCTTATCTCGCCAATTTCCCGGCCGTGCCAATTTTTGTTTATGAAATCACCATGCTGTCTTTGCGTGGCTTGGGCTATTATGGCGCTGCGCAAGCCGACTGTGGGCACGGCGGACCACAATACCAATCAAAAAGGAGAGTGCACGATGGGCATGATGAAAGAGTTCAAGGAATTCGCTGTCAAAGGAAATGTGATGGATATGGCGGTGGGGATCATCATCGGGGTGGCCTTCGGCAAGATCGTGTCTTCCTTCGTGGCCGATGTGGTGATGCCACCACTGGGGCTGTTGATCGGGGGAGTGGATTTCAGCAACCTCGTGATTACCCTCAAAGCGGCGGAAGAAGGCGTGGAAGCGGTGACGCTGAACTACGGAGCCTTCATCCAGACGTTGTTCGATTTCATCATCGTGGCCTTTGCTATCTTCATTGCCGTGAAGATGATCAATCGCCTGAAGCGGAAGGAAGAGGTCGCACCCACGGCGCCACCACCCCCCTCCAACGAGGAAAAGCTGCTGGCCGAGATCCGCGATCTCCTGAAGAAATAGCCAGGGTTGGGCGGGGTTGTTCGCGGGCATGCCCCAGGGGACTCTCTCGACCGCTACGCGGTCTCACCTTGAACCCGCTCCTACAACTGCTTTACGCATTCCAGGTAGGCCGCCTCGTCAGGCGCGGTACCGTTGCGCTGCGCCTGCCAGATCATTTCCGCCAGGCATTCCATCATGCGGTGCTCCAGCTCATGGGCGTCACCGAGACGGGCCAGGGCTGCCTGGTAGGTTTGCAGGATACCGGCGGGCCGGTCGATGCTGAGCTGTTCGCGGATGGCGATGTGCATGCCCATGTGCAGGAAGGGATTGGATTCTCCCATTTCCGGCAGGTAGTCGCGGTCCGTGGCATGCTCGGGTATTTCCAGCAGGCGATGGTATTCGGGATGTTCGCTGATGACCGTGGCCACCAGGTCCTCCAGCGGCTCCATGGGCAGGGCCTGGCTGAACTTGCGCCAGGCCTCGCAATAGAAACGGCGGATCTGTTCGCGGTCTTGTCCGAATAACATGCTGTCGTCCTGCAGGTCAGTAACCGCTGTAGGAGCGGCCTTTGGCCGAGAATATGCCGCAAACCCCATTCGCGGCCAATAGCCGCTCCTACAGGTTGGTACCCTGCCGGCGGGAATGCAAGCGCTTCAGGCCAGCGCCGCCACGTCCAGGCGCGGCACCGCCGCCAGCAGGCGTTGGGTGTAGTCATTCTCCGGCTGGCGGCAGACCCGGTCGGTGGGGCCGTATTCCACCACCTTGCCCTGGTACATGACGGCCATGCTGTCGGCCAGGTATTCCACCACGCCCATGTTGTGGGTGATGAACAGCAGGGTCAGGCCGCGTTCCTCCTTGAGGGCCTGCAGGATCTGCAGGATCTCCGCCTGCACCGACACGTCCAGGGCGCTGGTGACTTCGTCGCAGACGATGAAGCTGGGGTTGAGCACCAGGGCGCGGGCGATGCCGATGCGCTGGCGCTGGCCGCCGGAAAATTCATGGGGGTAACGCCACAGGCTGTCGGGCGGCAGCTGCACCTGTTCGATGACTGCCTGTGCCAGGGCCAGGCGTTCCTCGTGGGAGGCGCCGATGCCATGCACCGCCATGGGCTCGGTCAGGGCCTCGGCCACGGTGAGGCGCGGGTTCAGGGACGAGGCGGGATCCTGGAAGATGATCTGCATGCGGCGCCGGAAGGGTCGCAACTCGCGGCTCGACAGCCGGGTGATGTCGTCACCCTGGAACTGGATGCTGCCGCTGGTGGCCTCCAGCAGGCGCAGGATGCCGCGCCCGAGCGTGGTCTTGCCGCAGCCCGACTCGCCTACCAGCGCCAGTACCTGGCCGCGACGGATGTCCAGTGACACACCGTCCACGGCGCGCACATTGTCCACCACGCGGCGCAGCAGGCCCTTGCGCACCGGGAAATGGATCCGGAAATCCTCCACCCGCACCAGCACCTCGTCCTGATCAGCGGCTGGGCCCGACTCGGCTGCTGGGCGCACCCCGGTCACGCGCCGGAGCCGCAGGTTTTCCGGCAGGGCATCGATGAGCTGACGGGTATAGGCATGGGCCGGCTGGCTGAGCACCTGGCGCACCGGGCCGCTTTCCACGATCCGGCCCAGGCGCATCACGGCGAGACGCTGGGCCATCTGCGCCACCACGCCGAAGTCGTGGGTGATGAACAGGATACCCATGCCGGTACGGTCCTGCAGTTCGCGCATGAGGCGCAGGATCTCCGCCTGCACGGTGACGTCCAGGGCGGTGGTGGGCTCGTCGGCAATCAGCAGGTCCGGCTCACAGGCCATGGCCATGGCGATCATCACCCGCTGGCGCTGGCCGCCCGAGAGACGATGGGGGAACTCGTTGATGCGCTCCTCGGGATTGGGGATCTGCACCTGGGCCAGGGCCGCAATGGCGCGTTCGCGCGCCTCGACCTCGCTCATCTCCGGGCGGTGCAGGCGCAGTGCCTCGATGATCTGGTCGCCCACGCTGAACACCGGGTTCAGCGAAGTCATGGGCTCCTGGAAGATCATGGCGATGCGGCTGCCGCGGATGGCGCGACGGCGTTCTTCGGGCAGGCTGAGCATGTCCACCCGCTCGTGGCGGCCGTCGGG
>DATHUT010000009.1:0-5846 GCA_035462005.1 Gammaproteobacteria bacterium
GGGATTTCTGCGGTACCGAAGTGGTGTTTCTTGCCCGCCATGGTTCCGGGCACACCATTCCGCCCCATCGCGTTAACTACAAGGCCACTCTCTGGTCGCTGCAGGACATGGGCGTGCGGCGGGTGATCGCCGTGGCGGCCGTTGGCGGTATTCGTCCGGACATGGTGCCGGGTCGCATCGCATTCCCCGACCAGATCATCGACTACACCTACGGCCGCGCCCAGACCTTCTTCGAGGATGACCTGAGCAACGTCACCCATATCGATTTCACCGAGCCCTATTGCGGTGAGTTGCGCGGCCATCTCATCCAGGTGGCCCGTGACCTGGAGCTGGGCGCGGTGGAGGACGGAACCTACGGGGCCACCCAGGGCCCGCGCCTGGAGACCGCCGCCGAGATCAATCGCCTGGAGCGGGACGGTTGTGACCTGGTGGGCATGACCGGCATGCCGGAAGCGGCCTTGGCTCGGGAGATGGAACTTTGCTACTGCGCCTGCTCGGTAGTGGCCAACTGGGCGGCCGGCCGTGGCGCGGGCCCCATCAGTCTGGAAAGTATCGATGCCAACCTGAAAAGCGGCATGGTCAAGGTGCGCACCCTGCTGGAGCAGGCCATTCCGGGCATGTGCGGGAGATAATCCTTCGCTGTCCGTCAGCCATCGCCCAGGCCCGCTGTCTGGGATGATCTCGCCCATGTGAGGGCTATCATTCCGCGCGTTCCCGTTGCGGCCAGCGGTTCAGCAAGGGAATGAGCAGCAGCGGGGCCAGCAGGCAGGTGCCTATGCTGACCACCACCATGGCGGAATAGATGGCGGCGGGGACCACCTGCGGACCCATCTGTTGTCCCTGATGCATGATCACCATGGCGATTTCGGCTCGCGGGATCATGCTCACGCCGATCAACAAGCCACTGCTGCCACCGCTGATCAGCAGGGCGGGAAACCCGTGGCCGATGACCTTGCCAGCAACCGCGGCCACCATGAGAGCCAAGCCGATGCCAAGACCGGTGGCCAGGGATGCGGGATCGATATGTAGCCCGATGCTGATGAAAAAAAACGGTGTGACGAAGGCATATAGATCCTGAAAGGACTTTTCGGTTTTTACTGCCTCCGGATCACGGCTGAAGATCAAGCCGGCAAACAGGGCGCCGATGGCCAGGGAAAACCCGAGGCCGCCGGCAAATGCTGCAATCAGAAATCCGATCCCGACCACCAGCAACATCCGTTCTGGTGGCCTTCGCAAACCCGCCACCAAGCGTGTGAGACGGGGCTCTCCATAGGTCGCGAAGAGCAGGCAAACGAGAACGAACAGCGCGAATTTGAGTGCGAAGAGCCCTGCCGTATTCGTCAATGCGGGCCACAGTTCCCCTTGGCCACCGAGCAGCACCGGCACCACGGAAAAGAGCAGTGCCATCAAGGCGATGCCCGTGATATCGTCCAGTTCGGCCACATCGACCAGCAGTTCGCCATTGTCTGACTTGAGCGCGTTCTTTTCCTCCCAGGCCGCGACCGAGACGCCCAGGCTGGTGGCGGTGAAGGCGGTGGCAATCACCAGGGCCGGAACCAGGGCGATGTCGAGCAGGTAAAATGCGGTGAAGAATCCCGTAGCAGCGGACAGGATGACCCCGCCGATCCAAATCAGGGAAGCACTGGGCAGCTTGGCCAGCAGGGCCCGGGGATGGCTTTCCAGGCCGACCTTGAACAGCAGGGCGACGACACCCAGGTTGGCCATGAAACGAAAGGCCACCAGCACCTGGTCGTTGAGGAAGGTCCACCGGCTGTCGACCAGCCGGAGCAGGATGCCCAGCAACATGAAGCCCGCCACGGCCGGCAGTCCGGTTCGTCCGGACAGGGAGTTGATGCCCACCGCCGCCAATACGCCGGTACCCACCAGCATCACCATCAGGGCATCGACTTGGGTGGGATCGCTCACAGCGGCGCTAGTCGCCCTCGGTCGAGGGGGTGATCAACGCCAGGATGCCCAGGCGCGGGTGATCCAGGTAATGCAGTTCGCCGCTGCGCATGCGGCGGCTCTGGCGCATGCTATAGATCGCGGCCTGGCTGTCCTGCCGCATGTAGCGATCGTCCTCTACCAGGCGCAGATCGGCGTCCAGGTGCAGGTAGCGGGCCACTGACAGGCGCAGGCTGCCTTCCACCCGGGGGTTGGCCCGGTCTCCTCTTGCACCATTCAGCGATGCGATATCGATGGACTGTGCGGCGGCGGGCTCCATCAGTGCCTGGCGCCAGTGCAGGTGGGCGAGGGGACGATAGTTGCTGCTGCGTCGCAGGGCTTCGGCCACGGCCGTAAGTTTGCGTGCGCTGCCCGGCAGGGCCTGCCAGTCGGCATCCTGTTCGAAGGAATGAGGCAATGACGCCCTCACCTCGTCCAGGGATCGCGGCTCCCCGGCGCCTGGCAAAAATGCGTTACTTCCCTCCCGCGGCCAGGCCTCGCCTCCGTCATAGGCATTGATGTGGGAAAAAATAACCACCTCGATATCGAACTGGCGACCGGCTTCCTCTCCCAGGGCCGTTCCTCCGGCCAGCAGAGTCAGTAACAAGAGCAGGTAGTGCAGCTTTGATTTGCGCATCGGTATCGATTTCCGGTCAGGCGGCCTTGGGCGCGTCCAGGGTATCCAGCAGGTCGCGCACGGCCTGCACACGGGTCTCATTGTCGGTGAAATCCCCCAGGAAGCGCAATTTCTCGTTGCCGTCCAGCTTGTACTGCTGGGGGCGTGTCTGGATCAGGCGCACGATCTGCATGGGATCCACGTTGGGCTCGGAGCCGAAAACCAGGCGGCCGCCCTGCGGCCCGACCTCGATCTTGCGGATACCCATGGGCGCCGCGCGCAGTTTCAGTTCGGTGACCAGGAACAGTTGCTTGACGGGCGGGGGCAGCAGGCCAAAGCGGTCGATCATCTCCACCTGCAATTCACGCAGCCCAGCCTCATCGACCGCGCTGGCGATGCGTTTGTAGAGCACCAGCCGGCTATGCACGTCGGGCAGGTAGTCGTCGGGGATGAGCGCCGGCACTTGCAGGTCCACCTCCGGGCCGTGTTCCAGGGGTTTGTCCAGTTCCGGCTGCTTGCCGGCCTTGAGGGCCTGCACGGCGCGCTCCAGCAGTTCGGTGTAGAGGCTGAAGCCGATCTCGGCGATCTGCCCGCTTTGTTCATCGCCCAGCAGCTCGCCAGCGCCGCGGATCTCCAGGTCGTGGGTGGCCAGGGTGAAGCCGGCGCCCAGGTCTTCCAGGGACTCCACCGCTTCCAGGCGCTTGATGGCATCGGGGGTCATGGCGCGACGCTCAGGTACCAGCAGGTAGGCGTAGGCGCGGTGATGGGAGCGACCCACCCGCCCGCGCAGCTGGTGCAACTGCGCCAGGCCCAGCTTGTCGGCGCGATTCATGATGATGGTGTTGGCGGTGGGTACGTCGATGCCGCTTTCGATGATGGTGGTGCACACCAGCAGGTTGAAGCGGCGATGATAGAAGTCCAGCATCACCTGTTCCAGGTCGCGCTCGCGCATCTGGCCGTGGCCGATGGCGATATGGGCCTCGGGTACCAGCTCGCCCAGCTCGCGGGCGAGCTGCTCGATGTTCTCCACCTCGTTATGCAGGAAGTAGACCTGGCCACCACGCTTGATCTCGCGCAGGCAGGCCTCGCGGATGGTGTTATTGTCCCATTCGCCCACGAAGGTCTTCACCGCCAGGCGCTGTACCGGCGGGGTGGCGATGATGGACAGGTCGCGCAGGCCGGACAATGACATGTTCAGGGTGCGCGGGATGGGCGTGGCGGTGAGGGTGAGCATGTCCACCTCGGCGCGCAGAGCCTTCATGGCCTCCTTTTGACGCACGCCGAAGCGGTGTTCCTCATCGATGATGACCAGGCCGAGGTTCTTGAACTTCACCGCATCCTGCAGCAATTTGTGGGTGCCGATGACGATGTCCACGGTGCCCTTTTTCAGGCCCTCGATGACGGCATCGGTGTCCTTCTTGCCGCGGAAGCGCGACAACACCTCGATGCGCACCGGCCAGTCGGCGAAACGGTCGAGGAAATTCTGATGATGCTGCTGGGCGAGCAGGGTGGTGGGCACCAGCAGGGCCACCTGCTTGCCGTCCTGGGCGGCGATGAAGGCGGCGCGCATGGCCACCTCGGTCTTGCCGAAGCCCACGTCGCCGCATACCACCCGGTCCATGGGCTGACTGCCGGCCATGTCCGCCATGACCGCCTCTATAGCGCGCTGCTGGTCCGGGGTCTCCTCAAAGGGGAAGGTGGCGGCAAAGGCGGCGTATTCATCCGTGTGGAGCTGGAAGCGGTGGCCCTGGCGGGCGGCGCGCCGTGCATAGATATCGAGCAGTTCCGCCGCCACGTCACGCACCCGTTCCGCCGCCTTGCGCCGCGCCTTGCCCCATTGCTCGCTGCCGAGGCGGTGCAGGGGCGCGTTTTCCGGTGCCGCGCCCGTGTAGCGACTGATGAGGTGCAGGGAGGCCACGGGCACATAGAGCTTGGCCTGCTCGGCGTATTCCAGGGTGAGGAATTCCGCCTCGTTGGTACCTACCGTGAGTTTCTGCAGGCCCAGGAAACGGCCCACGCCATGATCCTCATGTACCACCGGCGCCCCCACGTGCAGGTCGGTGAGGTTCTGGATGATGACATCGGCGTCGCGCGCCGCACTGGGCTTGCGGGCGCGGCGCTGCGCCGCCCGTTCCCCGAACAGTTGTGGTTCGGCGACGACCGCCAGCGCCGGGTCTTCCAGCAGCAGGCCCTGTTCCAGGGGCGCCACGGTAATGGCGGGGTTCGCATCGCCGGCCAGGAAGGCCGGCCAGTCGTCCACGGGCGTGACCCGGATGCCGAAGTCGCGCAATTGGTCGCGCAGGGTTTCACGGCGTCCGGCGGACTCGGCGCTGAACAGCACCCGGCCCGGGTACTGATCCAGGAAACGCTGCAGGGATTCCGCCGGGTGCTCGGCGCGCGCCTTGATGCGCAGTTCCGGCAGGGCCGTGGTTGGGAAGTTATGACAGTGCGGGCCGGTCTGCCGCTGTTCGAAGCGCTGCACGCGAATGCGGCCGTGCGCGGTTTCCGCCTGGCGCAGTTCATCGAGATCGAGGAACAGGCGCGCGGGAGGCAGCAGGGGCCGTTCGCGGTCATGACGGCGGGATTCGAAGCGTTCCTCAGTCTGGGTCCAAAAGCGTTCGGCGGCTTCTTCCGCATCGGGCAGGCTCACCATCAGGGCGTTGGCGGGCAGGTAGTCGAACAGGGTGGCGGTGGCCTCGAAGAACAGGGGCAGGTAGTACTCGATGCCCGCCGGCGCAAGCCCCTGGCTGACATCCCGGTAGATCAGGCTGGCCTGGGGATCACCCTCGAACTGGATACGGAACTGGGACCGGAAACGGGTGATGGCCGCCTCGTCGAGGGGGAACTCGCGGGCCGGCAACATGCGGATCCTGTCCACCTGTTCCAGGGAACGCTGGGTCTCGGCATCGAAGGTGCGGATGGATTCCACCTCGTCGTCGAACAGATCGATGCGGAAGGGGACCGGGCTGCCCATGGGGAACAGGTCCAGCAGGGAACCGCGCACCGCGAATTCCCCGTGTTCCATCACCTGGGATACACAGGCATAGCCGGCCTGCTCCAGGCGCAGGCGCAGTGCCTGCACATCGAGGCGCTTGCCCTTGTCCAGCAACAGGCTGTGCTGGTCCAGGTAGGCGCGCGGCGCCAGCCGCTGCAACAGGGTGGCGACGGGGATGAGCACGACCCCCTGGGCGAGCCCGGGTAATTGGTGCAGGGCCGTCAGGCGTTCGGAAATGATGTCCTGGTGGGGCGAGAAACTGTCGTAGGGCAATGTTTCCCAGTCGGGGAA
>DATHUT010000010.1:0-12635 GCA_035462005.1 Gammaproteobacteria bacterium
GCCAGGTGGCTGGATTCCTTGGTGAAGCCGGCGGCGACAGCAGGGTTCCAGCGGCGCGCCAGTTCCTTGAGGGTGCTCACGTCCAGGTTGCGGTAGTGGAAGAAGGCTTCCAGGACGGGCATGCAGCGCGCCATGAAGCGGCGGTCCTGGCAGATGCTGTTGCCGCACATGGGCGAGGTCTTGGCGGGGACGTATTGTTCCAGGAAGGCGATGGTGAGCCGTTCCGCCTCGGCCTCGTCGTGAGTGCTCTGGCGCACGCGCTCGACCAGGCCCGACTGGCCGTGCTGCCTGGTGTTCCATTCGTCCATGGCGGCCAACCGTTCCTCGGGCTGGTGGATGGCCATGACCGGCCCTTCGGCGAGAATATTCAGCTCGGCGTCGGTGACGATGGTGGCGATTTCGATAATGGCGTCGTGGTCGGTGTCGAGCCCGGTCATCTCCAGGTCGATCCAGATGAGGTTGTTGGCGTTCTGGGTCATGGTATTGGCGTATCCGGCGTGGGCTTGAGTTGCATTCTACCAGAGGCTACCCTGCTTCCTACCATGAACAACTTCACCCTGCTCTTCGTCTCCCTGCTGGGCCTGTCGGTGCTGTTGCGCCTGTGGCTGGCCGGGCGCCACCTGCGCCATGTGGGCGCCCACCGCGCAACGGTGCCCGAGGCCTTCCGCGAACGCATCTCCCTGCAGGAACACCAGAAGGCCGCCGACTATACCCGCGCCGGGGTGAAACTGGGCATGGTGGAGCTGCTGTACGGCAGCCTGCTGCTCCTGCTCTGGACCCTGGGCGGTGGCCTGGAGCTGCTGGGCCGCGGGTGGCACGGCCTCGGCCTGGGCGACATCCCCGCCGGAATCGGCATCCTGGTCAGCGCCTTTGTCCTCATGGCGCTGCTGGACCTCCCCTTCCAGCTCTACCACACCTTCGTGCTGGAAGAGCGCTTCGGCTTCAACCGCACCACAGCCGCCACCTTTTTCAGCGACCTCCTCAAGCAGGGCCTGCTGCTTGCCATCATCGGCATCCCCCTGGCCTGGGTGGCCCTCTCCCTGATGGCGAAGGCTGGCAGCCTCTGGTGGCTGTACCTGTGGGCCGTGTGGGTGGGCTTCAGCCTGTTCATGATGTGGGCCTACCCGGCCTTCATCGCACCCCTGTTCAACCGTTTCACGCCGCTGGAGGACGAGGCACTGCGCACACGCATCCAGCACCTGCTGGACCGGTGCGGCTTCCGCAGTCAGGGCATCCATGTCATGGACGGCTCGCGCCGTTCCGGCCACGGCAACGCCTACTTCACCGGCTTCGGCCGCAACAAGCGCATCGTGTTCTTCGACACCCTGCTGAAGGGCCTGGAGCCGGCGGAGATCGAAGCGGTGCTGGCCCATGAGCTGGGCCACTTCAAGCGCAAACACGTGCAAAAGCGCCTGCTGTCCATGATGGCCATGAGCCTGGCGGGCCTAGCTCTGCTCGGCTGGCTGATCGAACAACCCTGGTTCTACCAGGGTCTGGGCGTCACGCAAACCTCCCACGCCATGGCGCTGCTGCTGTTCCTGCTGGTAGCACCGGTGTTCAGCTTTTTCCTGCAGCCCCTGTTCGCCTTCTGGTCACGCCGCCACGAATTCGAGGCCGACGACTTCGCCGCGCGCCAGGCCAATGCCCATGATCTCATCAGGGCATTGGTGAAGCTCTACCAGGAAAACGCCAGCACCCTGACACCGGACCCGCTATACTCAGCATTCCACGACTCACATCCGCCGGCACCGGTACGGGTGGCACACCTGTCATCGAGACTGCAACCGGCCATGGAGGCAACCCCATGAACAGATTCTTCCCCGCGATACTGTTGCCCGGCCTGCTGCTCGGCACCAGCCTGCCGCTGGCCGCAGCCGATCCCGTCAAGGGCAAGCAACTGCACGATGCCAACTGCGTGCGCTGTCACGACAGTGGCGTCTATACCCGTGACGACCGCCGCATCCAGTCCATGGAGGCGCTGCACGCCCAGGTGGCGCGTTGCGAACTGACGCTGGACCTGCAATGGTTCGACGAGGACCGGGAAAACGTCGCCGAATACCTCAACGACGCCTTCTACAAATTCCAGTGAACGACCTGCTCAAACAACATTGCCAGCCCCTTGAAAAGGGTACTCAAGCGCTGGATTCGGCGGCCGTCGCGAAACTGCTGCCGCAACTGGACAAGGACTGGCGGGCCGATGTCGAACAGGGCACGCTGGTGCGCGAAGTCCGTTTCAAGAATTACTACCAGACCATTGCCTTCGTGAACGCCCTGGCCTGGATCGCCAACCAGGAAGACCACCACCCGGACCTGGAAGTGAGCTACAACCGCTGCACCGTGCACTTCAGCACCCATTCCATCGGCGGGCTCTCCTTGAACGATTTCATCTGCGCCGCCCGGCTCGACGCCTTGCGGCCCGGCTCGGACTGAACCGGCTTCATGCCCTGCCTCTCCCGATCCTGAGCAGCGTGTCCCGCAAGCCCGCGATTCCACGCCGCCCGCGTGACGGCCACAAGACCGGCGCCCGGGATGAGCCCGCAACGCAGACTGGACTGGTGATCGTCAACCACGGCCGCGCCGCGCTGGTGGAAGATGAATCCGGAGCACTCCATCGCTGCACCGCCCGGCGCAACGTGCCGCGCAGCGTCAGCGGTGACCGGGTACGCTGGATGCCGACGGGCCGCAAGGAAGGAGTGATCACCGAATTATTGCCACGCCACACCGTGCTGCTGCGTCCCGACGGCCCCGACAAGACCCGTGCCATGGCCGCCAACCTGGACCGCGTCATCATCGTGGTGGCCGCCCGCCCCTCCTTCCCCGATGAACTGCTGGATCGTTACCTGGCCGCCGCCGAGATCATCGGCGCCGAGCCACTGCTGGTGGTGAACAAGGCGGACCTGCTGGACGCGGGCGGACGCTTTGCCATGAACGAGCGGCTGCGGCCCTTCGAGGCCATCGGCTACCGGGTGCTGTTCACCAGCAGCCTCGACCGTGACGGTTTGAAAGACCTGCACGAGGCCCTGCGCGGTCACACCTGCATGCTGGTGGGTCAATCGGGGGTAGGCAAGTCATCCCTGGTGCAGGCCCTGCTGCCGGATCTCGACATCCGCACCGGCGCCCTCTCGGAGGCCACCGGCCAGGGTTGCCACACCACCACGGTGGCCACGCTCTACCACTTGCACGACGGCGGCGATCTCATCGATTCACCCGGGGTGCGGGATTTCGATCTCTGGACCTGCGATCCGGTGGAGGTCTCTCACGGCTTCCGGGAATTCCGCGACTATCTCGGCCAGTGCCGTTTCCACAACTGCCGACATCTCAGCGAGCCGGGTTGCGCCATTCAGGAGGCGGCACGCAGTGGCGCCATCGCGGCGCGGCGGCTGGAGAGTTATCGCAGGATCGTGCAGGCGGAGTCGCCGTAGGAAAGCGGCCGGAGGATGCGCAGGAGCGGGCTCTGCCCGCGAACCGGCCGGGCATCTTCGCGGGCAGAGGCCGCTCCTGCAGGTGATATGGTTACTACCTGGTCTTGATCCCGATGAGGCTGTAGGCCGGGCACCAGCCGATCAGTGCCGTGGCCAGCGGTATGATACCGATCCAGCCCCACATGGTCTGGGGTCCCACGAAGACCAGTGCGATCAGCACCAGTCCCACCACGATGCGGATACCACGATCCAGCGAACTCATATTCTGTGTCATGACACGTATCTCATGTGGAAGATACCTTCATCATACACCCGCTGAACCGCCAGCAAGCAAGCTCCAGTATCCTCAGCCCGGCGGCCAGTGCATGGCGCGTCCGGCCAGCACATGCATATGTATGTGATACACCGATTGCCCCGCCTCGGCGTTGCAGTTGATCACCGTGCGGTAGCCACGCTCGGCCAACCCTTCCTGCTCCGCCACTTTTTTGGCCGCGAGAAACAGCTTGCCCATGAGGGCGGCATGGGTCTCGTCCAGATCGTTGAGCGTGGCCAGGTGCAGTTTGGGAATGGCCAGCACGTGCACTGGCGCCTGGGGATTGAGGTCACGAAAGGCCAGCACATCCTCGTCCTCGTAGACCACGTCGGGCTTGATCTCACCCTTCACCATGCGGCAGAACAGACAGTCGCTCATGCGTTTCTCCTTGGATCATGGCTGAACACCTGTCGGGCTTCAGCACGACAAGTCCTTGGCACAAGCCTAGCAAAAATCAGATGAAGGCATCCACGCTGCGGCCGTGGGTGAAGGCCTGGCGGGTTTCGGGCTGGGTGTTGTCGAGATAGAGACCGAGGGCCTGACGGTTACTGGCGGAAAGGCTGGCGCGAACCACGCCGCGCTGCGTCTCCGCGCTGCCGGCCTGGTACTGGCGGCCGTTGAGGAAATCCTGGGTGGACTGGCCATGGACCGGACGGTGGCGCAGCAGCTCACCCTCTATGGCCGACTCCGCCGCGCGCGGCCGGCGCGGCGGCTCGCGCCCGATGGGGCCGGCCGGCTCCACGGGCCGCAGTCCGGCGTCCCGCTGGGCCGGGCCGGTCTTCGGGTACGCAGGGCGTCCCGGGGTGATCGCGGAAAGGCGGCCTATATCCATGGCTGGCCGAAGTCCTCCCTAGTGAAGCTTACAGCTCCCGGCGCCCCGCAAAGGCGTGGGAGAGGGTCCCGCCATCAATGTATTCTAGTTCCCCGCCCAGGGGTACGCCATGGGCGATGCGCGTGGCGCGGATACCACGCGCGTGGGCCATTTCCCCCAGGTAATGGGCCGTGGCCTCGCCCTCCACGGTGGGATTGGTGGCCAGGATCATCTCCCGTACTTCACCCTGATCCAGGCGGGCCGCCAACTGGTCGAGGCCCAGTTCCTCGGGGCCGATACCGTCCAGCGGCGACAGATGGCCCATGAGCACGAAATAAAGACCCTGAAACCCGGTCGATTGTTCCACGGCCTGCACATCCGCCGGACTTTCCACCACGCACAGCAGGCTGCGATCACGGCCGGCGCGACTGCACAGGACGCAGACCTCCGTCTCGGTAAGGGTGCGGCAGTCACGGCAATGGCCGATCCGTTCCACCGCCTCGACCAGCGCCGCGGCCAGGCGTCGGCCGCCGTCGCGGTCACGCTCCAGGATCTGGAAGGCCATGCGCTGGGCTGACTTGGGGCCGACGCCGGGCAGACAGCGTAGCGCCTCGATGAGCTGCGCGATGAGTGGGGAGACGCTCACCGGGTATTCAGAATGGCATCTTGAAGCCGGCAGGCAGGTTCATGCCTGCCGTGAGCCCGGACATGCGCTCCTGGGTGGTGCTCTCCACCTTGTGCACCGCATCGTTCACCGCCGCGGCCACCAGGTCTTCCAGCATGTCCTTGTCGTCGGCCAGCAGACTATCGTCGATGCTGACACGGCGTACTTCGTGGCGACCGGTCATCACCACCTTCACCAGGCCGCCACCGGACTCGCCGCTGACTTCCAGGTTGGCCAGTTCCGCCTGGGCCTTTTGCAGGTTTTCCTGCATGGCCTGGGCTTGTTTCATGATATTTCCAAGACCACCTTTCATTGCTTCACCTCATCTGGATAAAACCAAGCATTGTATGCATCGTCATGTAGGAGCGGCCTTGGCCGCGAAGGTTCACGGGCAAAGACCGCTCCTACGACATGGATGACCTTCGACCCGACCTTAGCGCCTCAGGCATCCAGTGGCCGGATGGTATCGCTACGCACCTGTGCACCGAACACTTCCTGCAGGGCCTGCACATTGGCATCCTCGGCAATGGCCTTCACTGCCGCCTGCTGGCGTTCGTCACTGGCGCGCGCCTGCAGTCGGGCCGGGGTTTCCACCGCCGGGCCGGTGATGTCGACGACCACCCGCACCGCCTCACCCAGCCAGGCCGCCAGGGCCTGGGCCAGACGCTGCTCGCGCTCCTTGCTGTAGAGCTGCTTGCAGGCGGGTTCAAGGGCCAGGTGCACCTGGCCATCGGCCACGTCCACCAGGGCGCAGTTCTGCGCCAGCTCCCGGACCACCCCACCCAGTTCCAGGGTGGCCACCACCTCACACCAATTCTCCGGGCAGAGAGTACGACCGGCAGCCGGTGCCGGACGGGAGGATTCCGCCGGTACCGGTCGGGGGGGAACGGGGGCGGTATCCGTTACCGGAGCCGGTGCAACCGGCGTGGCGGAACGTGCCGGGGCGACGGACTGGGGCTCGAGGGCCGCGCGGACCGCCGCCGCACCGCGAGCCGGGCCACCAGCGGTCGCCGACGCGCTGCCCGCGGGCGCGGCCGGTAGCGCGCCGGCCGCCGGACGGAAGGCCAGCATGCGCAGCAGCACCATTTCCAGACCACCACGGGCATCGGGCGCCAGGGGCAGGTCGCGGCGGCCGATGAGACCGATCTGGTAATAGAGCTGCACGTCCTCGTGCGCCAGGGACTGGGCCAGCTCCAGCACCGCCTCGCGGTGGTCCAGACTCTCGTCCAGGGCCTCGGGCACCGCCTGGGCCAGGGCCACCTGCTGCAGCAGGGTCAGCAATTCGGCCAGCAGGCCGGCGAAATCGGGCACCTGCTGGGCGGCCTGCTCAACCGCGGCCAGCACCGCGGCCGCGTCATTCGCCGCCAGGGCGTGCAACAGTCGCAATACATGATCGTGCTCCAGGGTGCCCAGCATGGCACGCACCTCCGCCTCGCGCACCGCGCCGCCACCGTAGGCGATGGCCTGGTCGAGCAGGCTGAGGGCGTCGCGCATGCTGCCGTCGGCGGCGCGGCCCAGCAGCTTCAGGGCCGGCGCCTCGGCTTCAATGGTCTCGCGTCCGAGGATGTCCTCGAGGTGTGCGGTGATGCGGTCCAGGGGCAGGCGCTTGAGGTTGAACTGCAGGCAGCGCGACAGGATGGTCACCGGCAGCTTCTGCGGGTCGGTAGTGGCGAGCAGGAATTTCACATGCGGCGGCGGCTCCTCCAGGGTCTTCAACAGGGCATTGAAGCTGTGGTTGGAGAACATGTGCACTTCGTCGATGAGATAGACCTTGTAGCGGCCGCGGCTGGGGGCGTACTGCACGTTCTCGAGCAGCTCGCGGGTCTCGTCCACCTTGGTGCGCGAGGCGGCGTCCACCTCGATCAGGTCCACGAAACGGCCAGCGTCGATTTCGGTGCAGGCGGAACAGACACCGCAGGGCTCCGAGGTGACGCCCTTGTCGCAGTTGAGGGACTTGGCCAGGATGCGGGCGATGGTGGTCTTGCCCACGCCACGGGTGCCGGTGAACAGGTAGGCATGGTGCAGGCGGTCGTTGTCCAGCGCATTCACCAGGGCACGCAACACGTGCTCCTGCCCCACCATTTCATGGAAATTGCGCGGGCGCCATTTGCGCGCCAGGACCTGGTAACTCATCGCCGTCTGCTCTCGAACCGGCCCCGTCGGCCGTTGCCGTCAGGGTAACATGCTGAGCGGGGATTATACCCAAGCCAACGGCCCGGGGAGGAATAGGTGGCAACCTGCACCAGCCACACCCCGGCGCCCGAGTCCACTGCTGCCGCTGCTCCCTTCCGGGCCTGACGGGGTTCACAGTCTGTCGTCGCGAGGGGACCGGCACAGGTCACCATAACGGGTGGGTTCATGCACTGAGGGGCGCCAGGAACCACGGCAGCGGCAACGCTGCACGGCAAGCGGGGCATTCTCCCCCAAGCTTCGCCGCATTTCAATGCGCGTACCGAGACGCGACCCCAAGCAACTGTAATAGCAACGATTATGGGAAGCCACCGAAGATCTGTGACGCATGCCGCGCAATTTCGGGGAAATGTTCTACGCTGTTGCGAAATACCGTGCTCCCCTTGAAACCCGGGGGCCGCCTGCCTACAGTGTGCGGCCCGCTCATCCATCCACAACAGGAGGAGCATGATGGCGAAAGGAAAACAGGCTGTCAGGCTGGCAAGGCACGAACCCGCCGACAGCGAAACCGCCGGCCACGGACCCTGGCCGACCTTCCAACAGGAATCCGCCGCTCCCGCCCAGGACCACTTCATCCGTCGCGATGGAGTCCAGTTCGCCGGCAGCCATTTCATCCTCGACCTGTGGGGCGCCACGGGAATCGACGACCTGGCGCTCATGGAGGCCACCCTGCGCCAGGCCGTGGATCGTTGCGGCGCCACCCTGCTGCACATCCACCTGCACCACTTCTCACCCAACGGCGGCATTTCCGGGGTGGCAGTGCTGGCGGAATCCCACATCAGCGTGCACACCTGGCCGGAATATGGCTATGCCGCCTTCGATGTATTTATGTGTGGCAACGCAAATCCGGTAGAATCGCTCCCCATATTCGAACAGGCCTTCCGCCCCGCGCGGTCGGACATCCAGGAACTCATGCGAGGACGCATCCAGAATGGCTGATCTTTTCCAGGAAAACCTCTACTCCGATTATTCCCAGTGCTTCAAGAAGGACGAAGTGCTGTTTCAGAGCGAAACCGAGCACCAGGAACTGATTATTTTCCGCAATGATTCCTTCGGCCGGGTGATGGCCCTGGACGGCGTCATCCAGACCACCGAGCGCGACGAGTTCATCTACCACGAAATGATGGTGCATGTGCCCCTGTTCGCCCACCCGGCCCCCCGCAAGGTGCTCATCATCGGCGGTGGCGACGGCGGCATCCTGCGCGAGGTGCTGAAACACCCGAACATCGAATCCGTGACCCAGGTGGAGATCGACCAGGCGGTCATCGACCTGTGCACCAAGTTCCTGCCGCGCCATTCCGATGGTGCCTACCAGGATCCCCGCGCCCACATCGTCATCAATGACGGTGCCGAATTCGTGCGCAGCTGTCAGGACAAGTTCGACGTCATCATCTCCGATTCCACCGATCCCTTCGGTCCCGGCGAGGCCCTGTTCACCAAGGATTTCTATGCCGCGGAGAAGAAGTGCCTGAACGAAGGCGGGATCATGGTGGCCCAGAACGGCGTGGCCTTCATGCAGTTGAGCGAGGTGGTCACCTCGAAGAAACGCCTCAAGCCCTTGTACCAGGACGTGCATTTCTACAGCGCCTCGGTACCCACTTACATCGGCGGCATCATGTGCTTTGCCTGGGCGACGGACGACGAGACCCTGCGCCAAAACACCGCCGCCAGCCTGCGCCAGCGTTTTCAGGCCAGCGGGGTCAAGACCCGCTATTACAATCCGGAAATCCACGTCGCCAGCTTTGCGCTGCCGCAGTACGTGATGGAGGCGCTGGCGACGGTGTAGGACATCACCCGCACCTCACATGCCACAGGCCAGGCCATGGCCCGCGATCACCCACCTATCGGAATCGAGACCGTGCCCCCTCCGGGGGCTACGGACCTCGGCTACCCGGCCGCTTACCTGGCTTCTTCCTGGATTTCCTCACCGGCCCGCTCGATATCTTTGCCTGCTCCCTCCATGGTATTGCAGGCGGACAACAAACCGGTCATCCACAGAATGGCGAACAGACCGGCAATGCCTCGGCGCATGATCGATAATTTCATCGTATTTTCTCCCTGATGGATTCGCCGACAGCATAAAAGGCGGAAAAAGGATTTTCATTGCGATATTTCGGTGCGCAGCTCGCCAGTGCTCTCGCCGATGCCGCCTCCCGCTCATGCAGGTGGAAAAGCTCATGCAGATTGGGGCCCTTGCTCCGTCACCCTCCTCAATAAAAGACCCTTATTACTTACAAAACAGGCACTTTAATCGTTTGCGCAGGTGTTGCCAGGCATCCATGATCGATGGGGGAAGGAGGGGGGGTTGATGAAGGTTCCCCCTCGCCAAGAGCGAGGGGGTGTTGAAAGGTTCTGGATGCCCTCTCCTGCTGGGGAGGAATGACGAAGCTCAAACAAAGTAGGCCTTCAGCGGCGGAAAACCGTTGAAGGCGATGGAACTGTAGCTGGTGGTATAAGCGCCGGTGGACAACCAGTACAGGCGGTCGCCTTCCTCCAGAGACAATGGCAGGGGCACCTTGTTGTCTTCGTACATGATGTCCATGCTGTCGCAGGTAGGCCCGGACAACACCGCTTCCTCGGGCTTGCCCTGGCGCTCGGTGAAGATGGGGTACTTGATGGACTCACCCAGGGTCTCGATCAGACCGCCGAACACGCCGATGTCGGTGTATACCCAGCGATGCAGGCCGTAGCGGGACTTGCGGGAAATCAGCACCACCTCGCTGACGATCACCCCTGACTCCCCCACCAGGGAACGGCCCGGCTCCAGCATGATCTCCGGCATTTCGTCGCCGAAGTCCTCCTGCAGGAAGCGGGTGATCTCCTCGCAGTAATGGGGAATCTCGTGGGTACGGTTGACATAATGGGCCGGGAAACCACCGCCCATGTTGATCTGGCGCAGCTTCACACCATGGGATTCCAGCTTGTCGAAGATGAATTTCACTTTGGCCAGCGCCGCGTCCCATGCCCCGAGGTCGCGCTGCTGGGAACCCACATGGAAGGAGATCCCGGCAGGGTCCAGGCCGAGTTCGCGGGCCAGCAGGATCATATCCACCACCATTTCCTGCTGGCAGCCGAACTTGCGCGACAGCGGCCAGTCGGCCGTTTCGGTGCCCTCGGTGAGCACGCGGATGTGCAGGTGGGCGCCCGGCGCCTCGCGCGCGATGCGGCGCACATCCATTTCCGAATCACTGGCAAACACCCGCACGCCCTTCTCATAGGCATAGCGCACGTCCACCGCCTTCTTGATGGTATTGCCATAGCTGATGCGGTCTGGCGTCACACCCAGTCCCATCACCAGGTCCAGCTCGTAACGCGAAGCGATATCGAAGCAGCAACCCAGGCCTGCCAGCAGGTTGAGCACCTCGGGTGCCGGGTTGGCCTTCACCGCGTAGTAGATCTTCGCGGTCGGGAAGCCTTCCCGCAGCTCCTGGTACTTGGCTCGCACCGTATCCAGGTGCACCACCAGGAAGGGGGTCTGCTGGGTATCCGCCAGGGCCCGGATACGGGCCCACTCCACATCGCTGAAATGTCTGCGTAGCTGTGACTTATTCATTGGTTATTGGCACCATCGCTCCCATCAAGGGGTGAATTGAGATGTTAAAGACTGGACCTGCCCCGTGACGGGCACATGAACCGTAAGGATAGTCGCTCTGACGACCTCGCCACCGGTGTTCCCGACCAATCAAAAAAGGCCCCGCAAGGGAGCCTTTTTGGATTCGTCGGCCGCGCCCGCCTTCTGGCGCACCAGCAATAACCATATGAATACTATAAATATCAGTTCAGCATTGGCACACTTGCCACACCGCGCAAGTGTGCCAAATTCCCCGTCTCAACACCAGCATCAATTGCCCTGCCCCGACCTGCTAGAATGAACCCCGGCCTTCGCTTCGAAGAGGCGTAACGGAGTCCCTCCATGACCAGAACCCTGAGCCAGAAAATCACCTTCGCCATCGCCCTGCTCTGCTACCTGGCTGCAGTCGGTTGCGCCCTTGGCGCCTTTGTCTACGCAGGGGGTGGCGAAGACGGCAGCATCATGAAGGCCAGCCTCGCGGCCACCGCCTTCTTCTTTTTCACCCTCGGCGTCGTGTTGCATGTGATCGGCAACGCGAAACTCAAGGGATTGCTGCAATTTCACAACTGAAGGCACGTCTGGCGGCGGATCATGCGCTGGCCGACGACGGTTACCGGTTGCCGCTTTTTCATCGGGGACCGCAGGGAACGCCGCGGGCGGTAGTCCTCGCCCTGCACGGCTTCGGTGACCATGCGGGTGCCTTCCGGCCACTGGCCGAGAGCTTCGTACGCGCCGGCATCGCCCTCTATGCCTATGACCAGCGTGGCTTCGGAGCCACGGCCGGGGCCGGCCATTGGGCGGGCCATGCCTCCATGACGGAAGACGCACGCACCCTGGCGCGGCTGGTGCGCCAGCGCTACCCGGATACGCCCTTCTATCTGATCGGCAAGAGCATGGGCGGGGCCGTTGCCCTGCTGGCCATGACGGAGCAACCGCCACCACCAGTGGATGGCGTGGCCCTGATCGCCCCGGCCATTTGGGCACGGAAGACCATGCCCTGGTACCAGCGCCAGGCCCTGAGCCTGCTGGCCCGGATCGCGCCCGGCCTGGCACTTGGTAACCGCGCGGCCCACCGCCTGGGCATCCGGCCCACCGACGATCCGGAAGTGACCCGCGCCCTGCGCCTGGACCCGCTGGTACTCAAGCGTCATCGCATGGATACCCTCGACGGCCTTGCCCGCCTCATGGACGCGGCACTACAGGCCGCGCCGCGCCTTCCGGGTCCGGCCCTGCTACTTTATGGGGAACAGGACATGGTGATTCCGCCAGGACCGGTCTGCGAACTGCTGACGCGCCTGCCCGACCCCGCTCAGGGTACCTGGCGCATGGCCCTTTATCCGCGGGGCTATCACATGCTCTCCCGCTACACGGGCGCCGCGCAAACACACCAGGACTTGGTGGCCTGGCTGCACGACCCCGCCGCCCCGCTGCCTTCGGGACAGGAAGTGGATCGCGACCGGGCTCGGCAACGACTCTGCCCTCCGGCAATACCATAAGTAGTATTTATAGTCTTTATCATAATTATTGACTGTTATTTATACTGCTTCCCCCCTAGGATTGCGCTCCGACACTGAGCACTGCCACATGTACGTGACCCGTATGGGACGCACGGTGGCAAACAGGCAGCGGTGGAAAGTACCTCGCAACGCTGTAGTCCCAACTAC
>DATHUT010000011.1:0-6554 GCA_035462005.1 Gammaproteobacteria bacterium
CGACGCGCAGCGCCAGGTGGTGTACCTGACCTTCTTCGAGGACCTTCCCTATCCGGAGATCGCACGCATCCTGGAGATCCCGGAAGGAACGGTGAAGACGCGCATGTTCCATGCCCGCAAGAGCCTGGCCCATTGCCTGGAAGGACTGGGCGCGCGGCTGTGAACCATTGCGAACGCGCCGACGACCCAAGGGCAGACACCGACGAATAACGGATCGAGATCATCCATGCAAACTGCATTCGAACATCATCCCCGCGAACTGCTGCCCTGGCTGGCCAACGACACGCTGGAAGGCGCGGAACGCACGGAGGTCGAGCGCCATGTCGCCGCCTGCGCACAATGCCAGTCCGAGCTGGCACTCTTGCAAACCCTGCGCACGACGCTGCAGGCACAACCTCAGACCGATGCCGGCGAACTGGGCCTGCAGCGCCTGCTGCGCGGCGTGCGCAAGGAGCCCAGGGCCAGGCCGCGCTGGCTGTTGCCCGCGGCCATGGCGGCCGGCCTGGTGATTGCGGTGCAGGCCGTGATGTTGATGCAGACGAGTCCGGTGGAGACGGTGTACGCGCCCCTGTCCGGACCGGTGGCGGGGGAGATGGTCCTGCAGGTGGAGTTCGCGCCGGATGCCCGCGAGGCGGCATTGCGCGCGGCGCTGCAATCGGTCGGTGCCCGCATCGTCGATGGCCCCAGCGCCGCCGGCCTGTACCGAATCGCGCTGGAACCCGGGCGGGATCCGCAACAGGCGCTGGAGGAGCTGCAGGCCCGCACCGACCTGGTCCGGCACATCGCCCGGGAGCCCTGAGATGCGCGCCCCGCGCCTGGTGTCCATCGGCCTGTTGTGCCTCACCGCCGTGACGCAGGCGCAGGCGCAGACGGATACAGCGGGACCACGGTTGGATCCCCCGCCGCAAATCGAGGCGCCCGCACGCGTGCCACGGACAACCGCTCCGCTCGCACCCGTAGGAGCGACCTCCGGCCGCGAGCCCGCGTTGCAGTCCCGTTCGCGGCCAGAGGCCGCTCCTGCAAGTGAGCCAACAGCCGACGAATCGAATGAACCCGCCCCGGACGACGCCACCGGACCGCCGACACCCGCCGAACCGGACCAGGATACCTATGTCCCACAGTCGGGGACCGCGACGGGGTCGCTGCTGGGGCAGGCGCTGCCGGCACCGCCGCATGTGCCGGCGTACGCCGCTGCCCCTGATGATGACGAGGGCAGCGAGCCGGACGAGCTGTTGATCCTGTCGCCGGACCTGCCGCATGCCTTGCAGGTGCAGCAGTTCGGCAAGGACCTCGGGCTTGCCGTCAAGCGCCGCAGTGTACTGCCGGGCCTGGGGCTGGTGGTGACCACATTCCGCGTGCCGCGGGACCTGTCGCCTGCGCAGCTCGTGCAACAGCTGCGGACGCAGGCGCCGGACCTGTGGATCGACCTCAATCATCGCTTCACGCTGCAGGGGGAGAATGATGCGCGCCGCTATCCGGCGCGCATGCTTGCCTGGCCAGGCACTGCGCAGGACTGCGGGCACGGGATGCGCATCGGCCTGGTCGACGGGCCGCTGCCGGATCGGCATCCGGCGCTGGAAGGCGGCACCATCACGCGCCGCTCCTTCGTGACGCGCGGCGTGCAGGCGGCGCCCTCCGAGCATGCACTCGCAGTGGCAACCCTCCTGATCGGGCGCGAAGGCCGTGGCCTGGTTCCGGCCGCGGCGCTCTTCCATGCCGAGGTCATGCGCCAGCGCGACAAAAAACATGTCGACACCACCGTCGACTGGCTGGTGCAGGGCCTGGACTGGCTGGCGCAGCAGCAGGTGGATCTCATTAACCTGAGCCTGGGTGGCCCGCACAATCTCATCCTGGCTGCGGCGGTACAGCGCGTGCTCGACCTGGAGATCCCGGTGATCGCCGCGGCCGGCAACCAGGGCGCCGCGGCCGAGCCACTCTATCCGGCGGCGCAGGAGGGTGTCATCGCGGTCACGGCAATCGACGCCGCGCGACGCCTGTACCGGCACGCCAACCGTGGTGAGCACATCGTCTTCGCCGCGCCGGGCGTCGATATCTGGGTGCCACGCGGGGAAGGCGATGCTTTCGTTTCGGGCACTTCGTTCGCGGTACCCTATGTCACCGCCCTCCTGGCCGCACACCGGCAGTCGCAACCGCGGGTGCCCTGGGCCGAGCACCTCCAGGCCTTGATCGACGCGGCGGAGGATCTCGGTGAACCCGGACGCGATGCACTGTTCGGGTACGGCCTGCCGCGGGCTGCTAATGTATGCCATTGAGGTGATACATATGAAGCGCATCGTCATCATTCAGGGGCACCCGGACCCGGAGGGCAAGCACTTCGGCCATGCCCTGGCGCAGGCCTACCGGGAAGGCGCCGAGGCGGCCGGCCACGAAGTGCGGCTGGTCGAGGTGGCCAAGCTGGATTTTCCGCTGCTGCGGAGTCAGCAGGACTTCGACCACGGCAGCCCACCGGGCTCCATCCACCCGGCCCAGGAGTCCATCGCCTGGGCCAATCACCTGGTGATCTTCTATCCGCTGTGGCTCGGCACCCTGCCGGCCCTGCTCAAGGGTTTCCTGGAACAGGTGTTGCGCCCGGATTTCGCCTTCACGAAGACCTCCGAGGGCATGCCGGCGAAAAAGCGCCTTTCGGGCCGCAGCGCCCGGGTGGTGGTCACCATGGGCATGCCGGCCTTCGCCTATCGCTGGTTCTACCGCGCCCACAGCCTGAAGAACCTGGAACGCAATGTCCTGAAGTTCTGTGGCATCGCGCCGGTGCGCAGCAGCCTGATCGGCATGGTCGAAGGTGGTGACGGGCGTCGGCGTGCGAAGTGGCTGGTGAAGATGCGTGCACTGGGGAAGGCGGGGCGATAGGTAAAATACTGACCTGTTCACCCCCAGATGTGAAGCCTGATACGTACATGGATCGTCCAACCATTCGCGGCCGAAGGCCGCTCCTACAGTCCCGGTCCGTGCTATTGCAAAGCCTTGGGGAACCCGTACCCTGTGTCGATGGAACTCCGCTTCACCAAGATGCACGGCCTGGGCAATGACTTCGTGGTCATTGATGGCGTGCGCCAGTCCGTCGACCTGAATCCCGAACAGGTTCGTTTCCTGGCCGACCGCCGCCTCGGCATCGGCTGTGACCAGGTGCTGGTGGTGGAAGCGGCGCAGGATCCGCAGGCCGCCTTTCGCTACCGCATATTCAACGCCGATGGTGGTGAGGTGGAGCAGTGCGGTAACGGCGCGCGCTGCTTCGCCCGTTTCGTGCGCGATCAGGGGCTCACCGATCTCGATGTCATTCCGGTGGAGACCCGTGCCGGGCTCATCGAGCTGCACTTGCAGGCCGACGGCCAGGTGCGGGTGAACATGGGACAACCCCGCTTCGAACCCGCCGACATTCCCTTCGATGCGCCACAACGCGCCGCCCATTACGCCTTGGGCCTGAACGGCAAGTCGCTGGACATCGGCGCCGTGTCCATGGGCAACCCTCATGCCGTGCTGCAGGTACCCGAGCTGGACCATGCCCACGTGGAGGAACTCGGCCCCTGGATCGAAAGCCATGCGCGCTTTCCAAACCGCGTCAACGTGGGATTCATGCAAGTACTGGACCGCGGTCACATCCGCCTGCGCGTGTTCGAGCGCGGTGCCGGAGAGACTCTGGCCTGTGGCACCGGCGCCTGCGCCGCCGTGGCGGTGGGCATCGATCAGGGAGTGCTGGATCGTGAGGTGGACGTCACGCTGCCGGGCGGGCATCTTGTGGTAAGCTGGGCCGCAGATGACCAGCCCGTGATGATGACCGGGCCCGCCACCACCGTATTCGAGGGACGCATTGCCTTATGACCACTTCCGCCGAAGCCGGGAAAAAACCTGTCATGACCCTTACCGCCACCCAGGTGGCCGACTACCTGCGCGAACATCCCGAGTTCTTCAACGAGCAAACGGAACTGGTTGCCGAGTTGCGCATCCCCCATCCCGTCGGCCCCGCCATTTCCCTTCTGGAACGCCAGGTGACGGTGATGCGCGACCAGAACCGCGACCTCAAGCGCAAGCTCATGGAGCTGGTGCAGGTGGCGCGCGACAACGACCGCCTCAATGAGCGCATGCACCAGTTGATCCTGGACCTGATCAAGGCCGGCAGCCTGGAGCAAGTCATCGACACCCTCAACGATCACCTGCGCGGCGAGTTCAAGGCCGACACCCTCAGCCTGCTGCTCTACGACATGGACCGGAATCGGGCCCGCGAGTGCGGTATCCTGCCCATCGCCCGCGACGACGCGGCCCTGGAACATTTCGCCAGCTTCCACAAGTCCGGCCGCCCCCTGTGCGGGCGCCTGAAGCAGGCCCAGCTGGAATTTCTGTTCGGTGACCAGGCCCCGGCGGTGGGGTCCGCCGCCCTGGTGCCCATCGGCCGCGATGCCCGCCAGGGCATGCTCGCCATCGGCAGCAGCGAGGCCAACCGCTTTCATCCCGGCATGGGCACCCTGTTCCTGAGCCACCTCGGCGAGTTGATCAGCGCCGTGCTCGAACCCCACCTGCCGCGGGCGTCCGGCTGAAGGATCGCATGGACCCGGAGGCCCATGACTGGGTGGCGCGCTTTCTCGACCACCTGGACCATGAGCGCCGCTACTCGCACCATACCCTGCGCAATTACCGGCGCGACCTGGAACAGGTAATGGCCTATTGTGGCCGGCAGGGCATCGCCCGCTGGTCCGATCTCGACAGCCACCAGGTGCGCGCCCTGGCCGCCGAGGGTTTCCGCCAGGGCCTGGCGGGCACCAGCCTGCAGCGCCGGCTCTCGGCCCTGCGCGGCCTGTACCGTTTTCTCATCCGCGAAGGCCTGGCGCGCGCCAACCCCGCCGCCGACATCCGTGCCCCGAAAAGCCCCCGCACCCTGCCCGATGCCCTGGACGTCGATCGCATCGGCCTGTTGCTGAATGGCCAGGCCAACGACCCACTGGAGGTGCGCGACCTCGCCATGTTCGAGCTGCTCTATTCCTCGGGCCTGCGCCTGGCGGAACTGGTGTCCCTGGACCTGCACGACATCGACCGCCAGGCCGGCAACATGACCGTCACCGGCAAGGGTTCGCGCACCCGCACCCTGCCCGTGGGCCGCAAGGCGCTGGCGGCCCTGGAGGTCTGGCTGCAGCCGCGCACGGCCCTGGCCAAACCCGGGGAACAAGCCCTGTTCGTCAATCGCCGGGGCACGCGCCTCAGCGGCCAGTCGGTGGAAAAACGCCTCGATCGCTGGACCCGGCGACTGGGCCTGCCCAAGACCCATCCCCACGCCCTGCGTCATTCCTTCGCCAGCCACCTGCTGGAATCCAGCGGCGACCTGCGCGCCGTGCAGGAACTGCTCGGCCACGCCAACATCAGCACCACCCAGGTATACACCCACCTGGATTTCCAGCACCTGGCGCAGGTCTACGACCAGGCGCACCCGCGCGCAAAGCGCAAGAAAGAGTAAAACGCGCCGCGATTGCGGGTGGCGCGATTAATTACCCGACGCGCCGTTTCGGGATGGCCGGCCTTAAGGGCGGGGTATGGGCAGCGGAAGATGCCAGAGCCCGGCTGGAATCCGGTTTCAGGCGATGGATTCCCGGTACTGGTCGAGGCCGGACTCCAGAAAGGGCTTGCGGTTGCTCACCCGCAGCAGGGTCCAGTAGCCGAAGGCGTTTACCGGCACCTGCTCGTCGATCTCCAGCCCAGTATCGCGGGAAAATTTTTCCAGGCAGAAATCGGGATGAAAGCCCACCATGCCCGACAGGGGCGCCAGCAGGCGTTCGACGCGGCCGATGAAGGGATGGGTGTTGCGGAAGTGATTGACGATGAACAGCTCGCCACCGGGACGGCAGACGCGGCGCATCTCCGCCACCAGGCGCGCCGGCGAGGGCACCACTGACGCCACGTACATGGCGACCACCTTGTCGAAACTATTATCGGCAAAGCCCAGCTGCTCGGCATCCATGCGCGCCAGCAAGGTCTGCTTGCCCGCGCCATCACGGCGCAAACGCGCCTGGGCCCCGTTCAACATGTCCTGGGAAATATCGATCCCCACCACCTGCACACTGTCGGGGTAGGAGGGCAGGGACAGGCCCGTGCCGACCCCCACCTCCAGAATGCGCTGGCCCGGCTGGCAATCGAGCTTGTCGATGGCCATGCGCCGCCCCGGTTCGAACAGGCGGCCGAAGCAGGTATCGTAAATCTTCGCATAGCGCCGATAGGTCTTCTCGATCACCTGGCGTTCCATGTATGGCGGTTCCCCGTATGAAAAATGAATCACTCGCTCGTGATAAGGATAGGCCATGACTGTGGCATAAAGTGCCCACAGGAAACAGGGGGACTATCCGGCGTGGGGCTTCCACTTGCGATACCGGGAATCTGTGCTACGGCGACACCGGATCCAACAGGCTGATCCAATGCACCACGGGCACGCCGGCCTCGCGGGCCAGGTGCAGCTGGCAACCGATGTTGGCGGTGGCGATCAGGGCCGGCCGTTCTTCCTGCAGGTGGGTCAGACGATTTTCCAGCAGGCGCGTGGACAGTTCCGGCTGCAACAG
>DATHUT010000012.1:0-3916 GCA_035462005.1 Gammaproteobacteria bacterium
TATACCGGCACCATCGGTGCCGAGTACATGCACATCACCGATACGGACCAGAAGCGCTGGGTCCAGCGGCGCCAGGAGGGCGCGGCTGGCGACCCCGGTTTCGATGCGTGACAGAAACGTCATATCCTCGAACGACTCACCGCCGCCGAGGGGCTGGAGCGCTACCTGCACACCCGCTACCTGGGCCAGAAGCGTTTCTCGCTGGAGGGGGCCGATGCCCTCATACCTCTGCTCGATGAGCTGATCCTGCATGGCGGTTCCAATGGTGTCACCGACATGGTCATCGGCATGGCCCATCGCGGCCGCCTGAATGTCCTCATCAATACCCTGGGCAAGCAGCCCTGCGACCTGTTCCAGGAATTCGAGGGCAAGCACCAGCTGCGTGAGGAAGCCGGTTCCGGCGACGTGAAATACCACATGGGTTTTTCCGCCAATGCCGATACGCCCGGCGGGCCCGTGCACCTGTCCCTGGCTTTCAATCCTTCCCACCTGGAGATCATCGGGCCGGTGGTGGAGGGCTCGGTGCGCGCCCGCCAGCAGCGCGCCGGGGACCGCCGCGGCAATCGGGTGATCCCGGTCCTGTTGCATGGCGACTCGGCCTTCGCCGGCCAGGGCGTGGTGATGGAAAACTTCAGCATGTCCCAGGCCAGGGGCTATAGCACCGGTGGTACGGTGCATATCGTCATCAACAACCAGATCGGCTTCACGACCAGCAATCCGGTGGATACCCGCTCCACCCTCTATTGCACGGACGTGGCCAAGATGGTGCAGGCGCCCATCTTCCATGTGAACGGGGACGATCCCGAGGCGGTGGTGTTCGTGGCGCGACTGGCGCTGGATTTCCGTATGGCCTTCCGCAAGGACGTGGTCATCGACATGGTGTGTTACCGGCGCCAGGGTCACAACGAGGCCGACGAGCCCGCCGTTACCCAGCCACTCATGTATCGCGCCATTCGTGAACATCCCACCCTGCGCCAGCGTTACGTGGAACGTCTGCAGGAAGAGGGTTTGATCAATGCCGAGGAAACACGGCAGCTACAGGACCGGTATCGTGCTTCCCTGGACCAGTGCCTGATCGTATCGCCCCATTCCCAGGCGGGCATCGGCGCCACCAGCGAGATCGATTGGACCCCCTATCGGGGCACGAGCTGGGACCATCCCGTCGATACCGCCATCAGCCTGCAGCGGCTGCGGGACCTGGCCCAGCGCATGCTGGCCCTGCCTACCGGCTTCGAATTGCATCCCCGCGTGGCCAATATCATGGCCGACCGGGCCAAGATGGCGGCTGGTGCCCTGGCCATGGACTGGGGCTTCGCCGAGAACCTGGCCTACGCGACCCTGCTGGAAGACGGCCACGCCGTGCGCCTTTCCGGCCAGGACAGCGGGCGCGGCACCTTCTTCCACCGACATGCGGTACTGCACAACCAGCAGGATGGCGAAGTCCACATTCCCTTGCAGCACCTGGATCCCGGGCAGGCCAAGTTCATCGTCATCGATTCCCTGCTGTCCGAGGAGGCGGTGCTGGCCTTCGAGTACGGCTTCTCCACCACCGATCCCGAGGCGCTGGTGATCTGGGAGGCCCAGTTCGGTGATTTCGCCAACGGTGCCCAGGTGGTCATCGACCAGTTCATCAGTTCCGGCGAGCACAAGTGGGGCCGCAAGTGCGGCCTGACCCTGCTCCTGCCCCACGGCTTCGAGGGCCAGGGCGCGGAACATTCCTCGGCGCGGCTGGAGCGCTTCCTGCAGCTGAGCGCCGAGCACAACATCCAGGTGTGTGTGCCCACCACCCCGGCGCAGATGTTCCATATGCTGCGGCGGCAGATGCTGCGCCCCTACCGCAAACCGCTCATTGTCATGACACCGAAAAGCCTGCTGCGTCACCAGTTGTCCGTATCCAGCCTGGAAGACATTACCACGGGGGCCTTCCAGCCCCTGATCCCGGAAGTGGACGAACAGGATTCGCAAGCGGTACATACGGTGGTGCTCTGTGCCGGCAAGGTGTACTACGATCTTCTGGAAGCGCGCCGCAAGCATGAGCGCGAGGACGTGGCCATTCTGCGCGTGGAACAGATCTATCCCTTCCCGCACGAGCGGCTGATACAGGAATTGGAGCGCTACCCCGAGGCCAAGGATGTGGTCTGGTGCCAGGAAGAGCCACAGAACCAGGGTGCCTGGTACCAGACCCAGCATAATATTATGGAATGCATGCGTTCTGCCCAGCACCTTCGCTATGCGGGGCGTCCCGCCTCGGCGGCGCCGGCGGTAGGCCATTTCCCCACCCATATCGAACAGCAACGCGCCCTGGTGGCGCAGGCGCTGCAACTGGACGAGGCGTAAATTATGGAAGTGGAAGTGCGCGTACCCACCCTGCCGGAATCGGTACAGGATGCCACCCTGGCCGACTGGCACAAGCAACCCGGTGACCGGGTCGAGCGAGACGAAGTGCTGGTGGACCTGGAGACAGACAAGGTGGTTTTCGAGGTGCCGGCACCCCAGGCAGGTATCCTCCGGGAGATCCGTCATGAGCGCGGCGCCACGGTCAAGGCCGATGAGGTGATCGCGGTGATCGAGCCCGGGGCCGCCGCCAATGAGTCGGCCCCGGAAGCCAAGGCGCCGGCCACCGCTTCCACGAGCGCACGGGGTCAGGAACAACAAGGCCCCGCGGTACGGCGCCTGCTGGAGGAGTACGGCCTGGATGCCGCGGACATCGCGCCCAGCGGCAAGGATGGCCGGCTTACCAAGGCCGATGTGCTGGCGCACCTGGAAGCCGCGTCGAAGCCCTCGTCATCACCGCGCCCGGTCTCCACCTTGCCGGTCACCCCGGCAGCGCGTCCCGCCCCCGCACCGGAACCGTCCACCGCCGCGGAGGGTGTGCGCCGTGTGCCCATGAGCCGGCTGCGGGCACGTATTGCCGAGCGCATGGTACAGGCCCAGCAGACGGCGGCCATCCTCACCACCTTCAATGAAGTGAACCTGCAGGCGGTGATGGACCTGCGCAAGCGTCACCGCGAGGCCTTTGAAAAACGCCATGGCGTGAAGCTCGGTTTCATGAGCTTTTTCATCAAGGCGGCGGTGGAGGCCCTGAAGCGCTTCCCCATCGTCAATGCCAGTGTCGAGGGTGAGGAGATTCTCTATCACGACTACTATGATATCGGCGTCGCGGTCTCCACCGAACGCGGCCTGGTGGTGCCGGTGCTGCGTGGCGCCGACCGCCTGGGCTTTGCCGATATGGAGGCGGGCATCGCCGATTTCGCCGCCCGCGCCCGCGATGCCAAGCTGACCATGGAGGATCTCGATGGTGGCACCTTCACCATCACCAATGGCGGGGTTTTCGGTTCCCTGCTGTCGACGCCCATCCTCAATCCCCCGCAAAGTGCCGTGCTCGGCATGCACAAGATCCAGGAACGCCCGGTGGCGGAGCAGGGTCAGGTGGTGGTCCGCCCCATGATGTACCTGGCACTGTCCTATGACCACCGCATCATCGACGGCCGCGACGCGGTGCAGTTCCTGGTAGCCATGAAGGAAAACCTGGAAGACCCTGCGCGGCTGCTGCTGCAGCTGTAGGAGCGGGCTCTACCCGCGAACGGCCTGTGGTTGCCGGTGATCGGTTCGCGGGCAGAGCCCGCGCCTACGGGTGTCATGTTTGGGCGTGAGGACACAAGGATATCTAGTTATGGAACAGGATTACGAAGTCGTGGTGATCGGTGGCGGACCGGGAGGCTACGTGGCCGCCATCCGCTGTGCCCAGCTGGGGCTCAAGACCGCCTGCATCGATGCCTGGCGCAATGGCCAGGACCAGCCGGCCCTGGGCGGTACCTGCCTCAATGTGGGCTGCATTCCTTCCAAGGCCCTGCTGCACAGCTCCGAGCTGTATTACCAGGCGCGTACAGCCTTTGGTGCCCACGGCATCAAGACC
>DATHUT010000013.1:0-4810 GCA_035462005.1 Gammaproteobacteria bacterium
ACCCGGTCACCGCACAGCTGCTGCGAGCTGCTGGCCAGGTGTTCGTACACGGCCCGATAGCTCTGGGTCATGTCCTGCACCAGCGTGGAGGTGCGCTGGAAATGCTCGGTTACCTGCTCGCGGTAGCGGCTGCTCTCCTGGCGCAGGGTCTGCAACTCCGCTTCCAGGGTCTTGTTGCGATCGTGGTCGGGATTGAGAAAATAATGCAGGGCGTAACCCGCGGCCAGGCCCAGGGCGAAGATGATCAAGCCGACTAACCACATGTTGCATGCTCCCTCTGGTTCCACCCACGGTTTCGTCGGTCGAACGCGTGTAACAACGACCCGCCCAGGGTATCACCGCCAGCGTAGAATGCCAGCCATGGTCTCCTGGCCACAGTGATCCAAGGAGGTAGAGTGATGGAAGAACGATTGATCGAGCTGGAATCCCGTGTCTCCTTTCAGGAGCACACCCTGCAGGAACTCAACGACATTCTGGCGGCCCAGCAGCAGGAGCTCGGCGCACTGCGCCTGGCCGTGCAGGAGCTGGACCGGCGTCTGCGTGCTCTGACCCCGCTGCCGCTGGCCGGGGCCGAGGAAGAGACGCCCCCTCCACATTATTGATTTGTTGCTAATGCCCTCGATCAGAGTCACGCACTCGATGAAGGCACGCATCGGCATGCCGACCGGGCTACGCTATACCCGGTTGCGCGCCTCGCCGCGCTGAAAGGCTTGAATATTGGCGACCAGTTCCGCCACCAGGCGCTGACGTGCCTCGATACTGGCCCAGGCGATGTGGGGGGTGACGATCAGGTTGGGCAGGCTGGCCTCGAGCAGGGGGTTGCCGCCGCGGGGCGGTTCCTCGCGCAACACATCGATGGCGGCGCCCCCCAGCCTGCCGTTCTCCAGGGCTCGCAGTAACGCGGTTTCATCCACAATGCCGCCACGGGCGGTGTTGATGAGGATGGCGCCGGGTTTCATGGCGGCCAGTTGCGCGGCGCCGATCAGGTTGCGGGTCTGCTCCGTGAGCGGGCAATGCAAGCTCAGCACATCCACCCGGGGCAGGAGTTCCACGAGGGGCAGGCGTTCCGCCTGGGGCGCTCCCCCCGGTCGTTGGGCCAGCAGGACCTCCATGCCGAAGGCGCGCGCCACCCGCGCCACGCCCTTGCCCAGCTCGCCATAACCCACGATACCCAGGGTCTTGCCCGCCAGTTCATGGATCGGTGGCTCGAGCAGGCAGAAATGGGCCGCCCGCTGCCAGTCCTCGCGGTCCATGCGCGCGGCGTATTCCCGGCTGTGGCGCACCAGGGCCAGCAGCTGGGTGAAGACATGCTCCACCACCGAGGGTGTGGCATAGGCCAGCACATTGCTTACCGCGATACCCCGTTCACGGGCGGCTTCCAGGTCCACATTGTTGGTACCGGTGGCGGCGATGCAGACCAGGCGCAGATTGCGTGCCTGCCGCAGCTGATTGCCGTCCAGGCGCACCTTGTTGCTGATCACCACCTCGGCGTCGGCGATGCGTTCGGCCAGCTGTTCCGGGCGGGTTTCGGGATAGGATCGCCAGTGGCTGAAACAGCCTTCCAGCCCGGACAGGTCCAGGTCCCCCGCGTCCAGTGAACCCTGGTCGAGCAGAACCCCTTTCATAACAGTGTTGTCTCTTTTTGCGAGCATGAATGAATCAGTGCTTTCTTATATCCCTATATTCCATGACGTGTCTGGAGCCACCGGGATTCGGTCCATCGATTGCGTTGCCTCATTGTACGCGCCGTCCGAGCCGGGAAACTTTTTACTCGCAGCATGATCTATAGTTTCTATTGTGCCAGCGGTCGAGCGCGGCGCAAGCAAACGGACAGCAGTAGGAGAAGGGCATGGAGCATCGTCACACCACTCGAGTACCGCGGCGCATCAACGCATTGATCTACCGGCAGGGTCTGCCGGTGCAGGTGGGCCGCACCCGTAATATCAGCAGCGAGGGTGCGTTCCTCGAGACCGTTCAACATCAGGGGCCGCTACCGGATTGCCTGGAGCTGGAATTTCTTCCCGACATGGAATCGGCCGAACGCTTTCGACTCAAGGCCCTGGTGGTGCATCGGCATCCCGCGGGCATCGGCATCGAATTCGCCTGGCTGGATCCGCGTGCCGAACAGAGACTGCGGGATTGTCTGCGGCACAGTTCCTCGCCAGTAGAGCAATTGCCGCAGCCTGAAGCGATAGGCTATGGCTGATCGCCCATGGGGCGGGCGATTTCGACCTCATGGGTGGCGGACTGGTGGCGGCCCTGATCCCGGTCGGAAAAATACTGGCGCAGGGTCTTTTCCATTACCGGGAAGGCGAGGGTTTCCCAGGGAATGTCCTGTTCCCGGAACAATTCCACCGCCAGGCTTTCCGGGCCTGCCGCATAGACCGGCTCGATCAGGGGGCCGCGGAACACCATGTATACCTGGCTGATGTGCGGAATGCTGTACACGGCGTAGAGCGACTGGATATCCACCCGGGTACGCGCCTCCTCCCAGGTTTCGCGCAAGGCCGCCTCGCGGGTGGATTCGCGATTCTCCATGAAGCCGGCGGGCAGGGTCCACAGGCCGTGGCGCGGCTCGATGGCGCGGCGGCAGAGCAGGATCCTGTCTTCCCATTCTCCGATGCAACCGGCGACGATCTTGGGGTTTTCGTAATGGATGGCATGGCAGACGGTACACACATGCCGCGGCAGGTTATCGCCTTCCGGAATACATTGTTCCACCGGTTGGCCACAATGGCTGCAATAGTTCATCGGCTCATTCCGGGTAACGGCAGTCGTAGCTGGCGATCAACTGGCTCGCACCCTGCGGTGCATGGTTGTCCAGGAACAGTGCTACGGGCTCCAATGTCACAGGCCGGGTGAGCACCGGCCCCCAGTTGAGGGTGTCGAATTCCATGCCGCCAAGCAGGCGGTGGGCCTGGGTAAGGTACAGGCGGTCGAGCACGCGGCCACGCAGCAAGGTATTCAGTACCGCTGGTCCGGCGATGGCATAGATGCTGCGATAGCCCTGCCGTCCCAACTCCTCGATCAGGGGCGCGCCATCCACGCCCATCCCCTCGCCGGCCTGCAATAGGCCGATGCCGGCAGCCTGGGTGAGAGTATGGGCGCGTTCGAGGTCATTGCCGGCGCCGACGGCGAGGAACAGCTTGCGGTTCGGGTAGCCCTGCAGGGCGGCGACGGGGATGTCCAGGCTGTTGCTCAGCACGACGACATCGGGTTGTGCCGAGAGCCCCTGTTGCAGGCGCCAGTCGCGCAGGTCAGCGAAATCCTTCGTGGGCCCCACGGGCAGTTGATCCTGGTGTTCGCCGGTTTGCGACTGGCGGAAGTAGCGGGCACTGGTGATCAGCACATCCGCCTGGGCGGCCAGTTCCTGGAACAGGCGCCAGTCACGGGCATTACTGATGGCCGGTGGTACCTGGTGTGTGCTGTGGTCAGGACTGGGCAGGGCGATGCGGCCATCGATGCTGCTGACATAATTGCTGTAGACGAAGGGCCGCTCAGTGCTGCCGCGCTGCTGCAGTCCCTCGTTCAGGTACAGGCCGTGTAACTCCCGCGAATCACCGGTGGGGGGCAGCAGCTGGATGACGGGTAAGTGATACATAAGGTCATTCTACTCAATCATGGCGGCTATGGCGCCGCAGGAGCGGGTTCTACCCTCAATGGCCGAACAGAAATCGCAAGCGGAATCGGTTGCGGCGACGCAGGCGGTCCAGGTAGCCGGGATAGTCGATGCCGAAGCGCTGGAACAGGGCCTCGGCGGCGGTCTTCAGGGTGGTAAGACGCTTGACCGGGAAGGCCTGGGTCAGGCCCAAGGCAATGAGGTTTCCGCAATCGCCAAGGGGTAGTTCCAGCACCTGGCCGTCACAGGCCTGGTTCAGCCGCTTGATGTGCTGGCGGCATACATTGGGGCGGCTGGCCCAGAGGTTGACACTGACTACGCCACCCGGCGCGAGTCGTTCCCGGCAGCGCGCGAAGAAGGCGGCCTCTTCCAGTTCACCGTCCATGCCGGTAGCGCTGAAAAGATCCACCAGGATCAGGTCGAAGGTCTCCCCGTCCGGTCGGGCGAGGTAGTCCAGGGCGCTGTCGGTATGGATTCGCAAACGCTCGTCGGTCGGCACGGCGAAGAACTCCCGTGCCGTTTCCACTACCGCGGCGCGCTGTTCCACCGCCAGGATCTGGCAGTCAGGAAAGTGGTGGTACAGGAAGCAGGCCAGGGAACCGCCCCCCAGGCCGAGCAGCAGCACCTTGCTCGGCACCGGCTGAAACAGCAGGGCAGCGGTCATGGCCTGGGTATAGCTCAGCACCAGCACCTGGGGATTATCCAGCAGCATGCAACTCTGCTTGGCGCGGGAACCGAAGTACAGGGTGCGGGTGACACCGTCCTCGATTACCTCGACGATGCCCTTGTCATCCTGGGCGCGGTGCAGGGTACGGTGGGGCAAGGCTTCCATGGCCGGCATTGTACCGTTTTCCCGGCAGGTGCCGCGTGTCGGTCGGTGGTGGAGGCCTGTGTACCGGGAAATGAAAACCGGGCCGTGCGGCCCGGTTCGTGGTGAAGACCGAAAGGGCTCAGCTGGCCTTTGCCACGGCCTGCTTGCCCTGGTAGTCAGCGATGGCGGCCTTGATGGCGTCCTCGGCCAATACCGAGCAATGCACCTTCACCGGCGGTAGGGCCAGTTCCTCGGCGATCTGGCTGTTCTTGATCTGGCCGGCCTCGTCCAGGGTCTTGCCCTTGACCCATTCGGTCAACAGCGAAGAAGAGGCGATGGCGGAGCCGCAACCATAGGTCTTGAACTTGGCATCCTCGATG
>DATHUT010000014.1:0-3050 GCA_035462005.1 Gammaproteobacteria bacterium
GCGCATCGGCTACTGCCTGCGAGAAGGCCGGCGCCACCTCGGCAATGAGCTGGTGTACTCGATGATCCTGCTGGTGATCTTTCTGCTCTGGGTGCGCGCCGCGAGCGTGGTGCACATTTTCTTCCCCATGGAAGCGGATCCGGACATCGCCGACCTGGCGCTGTTCCTGGTGGTCGGCTGTTCGGTCGGCGCCCTGTTCAGCGCCCTGGTGTTCGCCGCCAGCGCCTTTTCCCTGCCCATGATGCTTGACCGTCAGGCCGACACCGTCACCGCGGTGCTGACCAGCGTGCATGCGGTCCTGCACAACAAGGGGCCGATGCTGGTATGGGCGTTGATGATCGGGCTGGCGTTGTTGGCGAGCGCGCTGACGGCCTTCCTGGCCTTGGCCGTCCTCCTGCCGGTGCTGGGCTACGCGACCTGGCACGGCTACCGCGCCACCATCCAGGCGGATGCCTGGCCGCGATACGTAGACATGCCGACGGACACAGGCTAGCTAGCTCCTTGTTTCGTATATCACTTGCCCTTAGCGTACAAGTCTGTGTAGGGGTTTAGGTTTATTCGGTATCCCGGTGAACCTAAAGACAATTTCTTGCAATTATTCACGGTCTGTGCGTCAATTACCCCATACTGCCCGAGTCTGACGCCTGGAGGGGGTCGCGGCATGCGCTTTCTGATCGCCATTCTGTCCTTGTGGTTGGCCGCTACCGGCTCCGTGACGGCCAATGTGGAAGTCCAGGGCGTGCGTCTGTGGGCCGCTCCTGACAGCACCCGGGTGGTGTTCGATATCAGCGCCGGTGTCGCTCACAAACTCTTTACCCTCCACGATCCCGAACGTCTGGTCATCGACCTGGACAATGCCCACCTGGGCGCGGGCTTCCAGGAGGCGTCCATCGAGGGTGGACTGGTGCGTGGCCTGCGCACCGGCAAGCGGGACGGGCAGGGCCTGCGGGTGGTATTGGACCTCAGCCAGGTCGTGCGGCCAAAGAGCTTCGTCCTGCAACCCAATCATGAATACGGCCATCGCCTGGTCATCGACCTGAATCACGCGGGCTCGACAGCGGGCGCCCGGAATGCGCCGGCGCCGACCGAGCCGCGCACGGTCAAGACCGCGCCGGAGGGTTTACGCGACCTGGTGATTGCCATCGATGCCGGCCACGGTGGCGAGGATCCAGGTGCCATCGGCAAGGGCAAGACACGGGAAAAGGACGTGGTGCTGGCCATCGCACGTCGACTCGCCAATCAGGTGAATGCCGAGCCCGGCATGCGCGCCGTGCTGATCCGCGACGGTGATTACTTCATCAGTCTGCGCAAGCGCATCGACCTGGCACGCCAGCACAAGGCGGACCTGTTCATTTCCATCCACGCCGACGCCTTCCACAATGCCAAGGTGCATGGTTCCTCGGTCTACGTGCTGTCGCGCCGTGGCGCCTCCTCGGAGATGGCGCGCTGGATCGCGGCACGGGAAAACGCCTCCGACCTGGTGGGCGGCGTGCGGCTGGACGACAAGGATGATTTGCTGACGGAAGTGCTGCTGGACCTGTCCCAGACGGCCACCATCGAGGCCAGCATGGAGGTGGGCGCCGAGGTGCTCAAACATTTCAGGCAGGTGGGCAGGGTGCACAAGCCCGCGGTGCAGCACGCGGCCTTTGCCGTGCTGCGTTCACCGGACATCCCCTCCATCCTGGTGGAAACGGCCTTCATCTCCAATCCCCAGGAGGAGCGCAAGCTGCGCGAGGCCAAGCACCAGGATCAGCTGGCGCGGGCCATGGTGGCGGGCATTCGCAGCTATTTCACCCAGCACCCACCGCCGGGTACCCTCATGGCCATGCGCAGTGACCGTCGGCACATTGTGCGTTCCGGTGATACGCTCAGCCATATCGCGCGCCGTTATGGCGTCAACGTGGATAGCCTGCGTGCCACCAATGGCCTCAACGACGACCGCCTGCTGGTGGGACACACCCTGACCATCCCCGAAGGCGGCTAGTCTCATCGCCGCGGCGCTACGCGCCTCCTGCCACGGCATCTTCGCGCGAGGTCGCTGTCGCGGACAGCCGGTTCCGTGGCTCGCCGCGCATCGGGTATGATGGGTGGCCCATTGCCGCCATCCCGTGATCCCATGCCTATCCGCCCCCTGCCACCCCAGCTCGTCAACCAGATCGCAGCGGGCGAGGTGGTGGAGCGTCCGTCTTCCGTGGTCAAGGAACTGCTGGAAAACAGCCTGGACGCCGGCGCGCGCCGCGTCGAGATCGAGGTGGAGGAGGGCGGCCGGCGCCTGATCCGGGTGCGCGACGACGGCATGGGCATCCCCCGCGAGGAGCTGGCCCTGGCCCTGTCGCGCCACGCCACCAGCAAGCTGTCCAGCCTGGAAGAGCTGGAATGCATTGCCAGCCTGGGCTTCCGGGGCGAGGCGCTGCCGAGCATCGCCTCCGTGTCCCGGCTCACCCTGCAGTCACGCACCGCCGCCGATGACACCGGCTGGTCGGTGCAGGGTGATGGCAGCGACCAGTGCCCGGAACCGGCCCCCGTGGCCCATGCCGTGGGCACTACCGTCGAGGTGCGCGACCTGTTCTTCAATACCCCCGCGCGACGCAAGTTCCTGCGCACGGAAACCACCGAGTACCGGCACCTCGAGGACGTGGTGCGGCGCATCGCGCTCAGCCGCTTTTCCGTGGAGCTGGTGCTGCGCCGCAACCAGAAACCGGTGCTGCACCTGCCCGCCGCCCGCCAGCTCGGGGAACAGGAACGGCGCGTGGCGGAGCTGTGCGGAAAGCCTTTCCTGGAACAGGCCCTGCACGTGGAGCACGAGGCCGCCGGCCTGCGCATCGAGGGCTGGATCGGCCTGCCGACCTTCTCGCGCAGCCAGCCGGACCTGCAGTATTTCTTCGTCAATGGCCGCATGGTGCGCGACAAGCTGATCGCCCACGCGGTGCGCCAGGCCTACCAGGATGTGCTGTATCACGGCCGCCATCCCGCCTTCGTGCTCTACCTGTCCCTGGATCCGGCCGGGGTGGATGTGAATGCTCACCCCACCAAGCACGAGGTACGTTTTC
>DATHUT010000015.1:0-2977 GCA_035462005.1 Gammaproteobacteria bacterium
AAACCATAGACGATGAATGGCCGGTAGAGAGCCGGGGGAAGAGGACGGGATTTCGCCATCCGTACCGGCCGCCCATGGATGAGGAACGTGGTTTCGGCCCGAAAATGTCTCAGCACACTTTCACTTGCACCAGCTCCTCCCCTTCCGCGTCGGACACATGCACGGCGCAGGCGATACAGGGGTCGAAGCTGTGGATGGTACGCAGGATCTCGATGGGCTGCCTGGCATCATGCAGGCGATGCCCTTTCAGGGCCGCCTCGTAGGGTCCGTCCTGGCCCTCGGAATCGCGCGGCCCGGCATTCCAGGTGCTGGGTACCACCGCCTGGTAATTGTCGATCAGGCCATTCTTGATCACCACCCAGTGAGCAAGGGCACCCCGTGGTGCCTCCATGAACCCGACCCCCTGGCAGCTTTTCGGCCAACTGTCGGGCTCCCATTTCTGGTCATTGAAGGTATCCAGCACACCGGCACGGATATTGGTGACCAGCTGGTCATACCAGCCCTGCATGGCGTCCACCATGATCTTGGTTTCCAGGGTACGGGCCGCCGTGCGCCCCAGGGTGGAGAACAGGGCCTCCACCGGCAGGTCCAGGGTCTTGAGAGTCATCCCCACCAATTCCTGCGCCTGTTCGTGACCGGTGGCATGGAGCATCAGCATGCGTGCCAGCGGCCCCACTTCCATGGGCTTGCCACGCCAGCGCGGTGACTTCATCCAGGAATAGCGTTCGTCGGTTTTCAGGTACTCGTAGGGCGGCTTGGGCCCGGTGTAGTTGAGCTTGGTCTCGCCCTGGTAGGGATGCAGCCCCGCATCCTGGCCCGCCTCGTAGTCGTACCAGGAATGGGACACGAACTCCTGGATCTGGTCGTCGGCATTCAGGTCCATTTCATGCACCCGCGACAGGTCGCGATCCAGGATCACACCGCGTGGCACCAGGAAGCTGTCGATATCGGCCATGTCCTTGTCAGGGAAATCGCCGTAGGTCATGAAATTACCGATGCCCTCGCCCTGGGTGGCCCAGTCCTTGTAGAAGCCGGCGATGGCCAGGGTATCGGGCACGTACACCTGGTCGACGAAATCACGCATGGAATGAATGATGTTCTGTACCTTCTGCAGACCCGTCAGGTTGAGGGCCGTGGCACCCCCTCCACCGCGATAATGAGGCCCCTTGCCCCGGCCCTGGTGACCGGGATGAATACTGATGGGTGACGGTGAACCACCCACCAGGAAATTGGGGTGGGGGTTCTTGCCGCCGAAGATGGTCAGCAGTTTGGCCGCGTCCCGCTGCCAGGCCAGGGCGTCGAGATAGTGGGCCACGGCCATGAGATTGGCCTCCGGCGGCAACTTGTAGGCCGGGTGACCCCAGTAACCGTTACTGAATATCCCCAACTGGCCCGATTCCACGAAGGTCTTGAGCTTCTTCTGCATGTCGGAGAAGTAGCCCGGTGAGGAACGGGAATAGTTGCTGATGGACTGGGCCAGCTCCGAGGTGGCCTTGGGATCCGCCTTCAGCGCCGAAACCACGTCCACCCAGTCCAAGGCATGCAGATGATAGAAATGCATCACGTGGTCATGGACATACTGGCCGGCAATCATGAGATTGCGGATCAGCTGGGCATTGTGGGGAATGGGATAATCCAGGGCATCCTCCACGGCGCGTACCGAGGCCAGGCCATGCACCAGGGTACAGACGCCGCAGATACGCTGGGCGAAGGCCCAGGCATCGCGCGGGTCGCGCCCCTGCAGGATGATCTCGATGCCACGCACCATGGTGCCGGAACTGGATGCCTGCTGGATCACGCCATCGTCGCTGGTTTCCGCCTCGATGCGCAGATGGCCCTCGATACGGGTGATGGGATCGACTACGATTCGTTCGCTCATGCTTCAGCCCCCTTGCCGGCTTTGCTGTCATCCAGATGTTCCGCGAGCAGTTCGGTGAGGCTCAGCACCTCCACCTCCATGCCATATTCCTCCAGTCCTTCCGCAAGCATATTGCGGCAATTGGAGCAGGTGGTGACCATGGCCTTCGCACCGATACTGTCGAGCTGGCTCTTCTTGCGGCTGAAGACCTTGAGGCGCAGCGGCTCCGCACGCTCGTTGGTGCTTACCCCGCCACCGCCGCCACAGCACCAGTTCCACACCCCGGCATCGGGCATTTCCACAAAGTTCTCGGTGAACAGATCCAGCAGCCGGCGCGGCTGTTCCACCACGCCGCCGCGGCGCACCATCTGGCAGGGATCGTGGAAGGTGAGCTTCATGTCTTCCTTGCTGTCATCCAGGTGCAGGCGACCCTGGGCGCGGAACTCATCCAGCACCTCGACAATGTGTTTCACCTCGAATCCATAGGCTCGGCCGATAAGGTTGGGGCCTTCCCAGCGGATGGCGGTATAGGCATGACCGCATTCCGGGCTGATGACCGTTTTCACCCCCAGTTTTTCCGCCACGTCCACCACCCGCTGCACCAGCTGGCGGGCGATATCCGAGGAACCGATCTGGACGCCCGTGTTGGTGGCCTCGAAGGCCTCCGTCGATATGGTCCAGGTGGCACCGGCATGGTCCATTACCTTGGCCACGGCGCCAATGAATTCATGGAACTGCATGATCTCCGCCGAGGATAACATCAGCAGGTACTCCACGCCGGGCTTGTCCAGCTCGATGTCGATGCCGCTGGCCTTGGCCTCGGAGGCCACCATCTTTCTCAGAGTCTCGGCCTTGATCCCCATGGGGCTGCCGATATTGACGGTACGGATGGCCGCTTCGGTCAGGCCTTCGGTGGCGTGGCCGGACACGGCGAAACCCTCGCGTATCTTGCGCACCATGTAGGCGATGTCGTTACCTACGGGACAGACGGCGGAACAACGCCCGCACAGGGTACAGCTGTCGTACACCAGTTCCTGCCAGGCATCCAGGTCCGCATCCGTCACTCGCCGGCTAAGCCCCAGCGTGGACATCAGCTTGCCCCAGAAGGTGTATTCCTGC
>DATHUT010000016.1:0-3460 GCA_035462005.1 Gammaproteobacteria bacterium
CATCAACGTCCTGCTGTTCGGGGGCGTGCTCTACTTCGCCTTTGGCTGGGTCGGCAGCCTGATCGAGATGCTCCTGGGTTACCTGCCGGCTTACCTCGACTGGCTGAGCTACCTGCTCTGGCCGCTGTTCGCCCTGGTCAGCCTGGTGGTGGTGTTCTTCAGCTTCACCATGCTCGCCAATTTCATTGGCGCGCCCTTCAACGACTTGCTGGCCGCCGCCGTGGAGCGCCACCTGACCGGCCGGGGGCAGGAGGAAGGCGACTGGAAAACACTGCTGCGGGAGCTGTTACCCAACCTGCTGTCGGAACTGCGCAAGCTGCTCTATTTCGTACTCCGCGCCATCCCGCTGGGGATCATGTTCCTGATTCCCGGCCTCAACCTGGCCGCCCCTTTCCTGTGGGCCTTGTTCGCGGCCTGGATGATGGCCCTGGAGTATACGGGCTATCCCATGGCCAACCGCGGCCTGTTGTTCCCGGAACAACGCCGCTGGTTGCGGGAACATCGTGGCCTTTCCCTGGGTTTCGGCGGGGCGACCCTGCTCGGCACGCTCATTCCCGTGGTGAATTTCCTGGTGATGCCCGCGGCGGTGGCGGGTGCCACGGCCATGTGGGTGAAGAAAACTCAGACGTAGCTGGCTTCCCGCACGACCGGGCGCTGATCTTCCGCCCACTTCATGAAGCCGCCGGCCAGGCTGTAGACCTCTTGGAAGCCCATCATCTGCAACACATGCGCCGCCATGGCGGAGCGGCCCCCCGTGGCGCAATAGATCACCACGGGTTGATCCCGGGCGCCGGCAAGTAACGGGTCATGCTTCGGGTATTGCAGATCGGCGGCGGCCTCCAGGATGCCGCGGGGTACCAGGTGGGCACTCTGTAAATGGCCGTGCTCGTGTTCGCTGGGCTCGCGCACGTCCACCAACAGCAGGTCATTTTTTTCCTCGAGCATCCGCGTCAGGGTGTCGGCGTCGATTTCCTTGATCTGGGCGCGGGCTGCCTGGACGAAATCCATCAGGGTTTTGGGCTTGGTGTCGGACATGGGATACCTCTTGTCAGGGCTGGCTCAACCGGGCCTCGGATTGTTCCAGAGTCTCGCGCAGCTGCGCAAGGCTGGTGATGGGCGCGGAGCAGTGGCTGCCTGCACAGACATAGGCCACCGCCCGGCCCTGGGGCCGGCGTTCCGCCAGCGCGCCCGGCAGGTCGCGGGCATCGTTGGGGATGGCGAACACCATGCGCCGCGGGGCATAGGGCTCGCCGGCGCGCTGGTGCCAGTCGGGCAGGGCGTCGGCTTCGCAACGCAGCAGGATGGCCTGTACCGGGAACAGGGTCTCCTCCAGGGCCAGCAGCAGGCTGGTGTGCCCATAGGGGCCGTTCTGGATCTGCGGCCAGGCAGCCTGCAGTGTGGTCTCGGCGGCGGCCAGATAGCGCGGCTCACCCAGCAGGTGACCGAGGCGGCCAAACACCCGCGCGGCGATACCGTTGCCGGAAGGCATGGCGTCGTCGGCCAGGGGCTTGGGCCGCTGGATCAGAACCTCGTGGTCGTCGGCGGTGAAAAAGAAGCCGCCCTGGGGATCCTGGAAATGCGCCAGCAGCACTTCGGCCAGCTGCAGGGCAAAGTCCAGGTCGCCGTCGCGCCAGCGTGCCGCGAGCACTTCCAGGATGCCGTCGATCAGGAAGACGTAGTCATCCAGGTAGGCCGGCAGGTGGGCGCGGCCGTCCTTGCAGGTGGCCAGCAGCCGGCCGTCCTGCCAGAGCCGGGCCCGGATGAAATCCAGCGCCCGTTCCGCCGAATCGAGGTACTCGGGGCGGCCCAAGTGCAGGCCCGCGCTGGCCATGCCCTTGATCATGAGCCCGTTCCAGGAGGTGAGGATCTTCTCGTCGCGGCCCGGGCGCACGCGCCGTTCGCGGGCCTGGAAGAGTGTTTCGCGGGCACCGTCGATGCGCCGTTCCAGCGTGGCCGGGTCCAGCCCCGTTTCCTCTGCCTGCGCCGGGTAGTCCACGAACACATGGGGATTCCAGCGACCTTCGAAATTGGCCTCGCGGTCGAGGCCGAAGCGCCGCGCGAACAGGTTGTAGTCATCCGCGTCCAGCAGCGCGCGCACTTCCTCGCGGCTCCAGACATAGAAACGACCTTCCTCGCCCTCGGAATCGGCATCCAGGCTCGAATAGTAGCCACCCTCCGGGGCCTGCATCTCGCGCATCACCCAGGCGGCGGTCTCCTCGCAGACCCTGCGGTACAGTGCCGAGCCCGTGGCTGCATGGGCCTCGCTGTAGAGGCTGAGCAGGGGGCCATTGTCGTAGAGCATCTTCTCGAAGTGGGGGATCATCCACTGCTCGTCGGTGGAATAGCGGCAAAAGCCACCGCCGAGCTGGTCGAACATCCCACCCAGGGCCATGCGGTCGAGGCTGAACAGGGCCATCTCCAGGGCGCGGGTGTCGCCTTCGCCATCCTGAAGGGAACCGGCCCAGTGGCGCAGCAGGCGTTCCAGACTGGTGGGGTGGGGAAACTTGGGCGCCTTGCCGAAGCCGCCATGGCGGGCGTCGAACTGGTCTTCCAGCTGGCGGCGCGCCACATCCAGAGGCATGGGGTCGAGCCGCTGGCCCACTTCACTGACGGGCTCCAGTTGCTTCAGCACGTCCAGCAGGGAGGTATTCTGCTTGTGGATGTCCTGGCGGTTTTCCCGGTAGAAGGCCTCCACGCGCCGCAGCAGGTCGGTAAAGGCGGGCAGGCCATGGCGCGGCTCGCGCGGGAAGTAGGTGCCACCGAAAAAGGGGATCTGGTCGCCGGGGGTGAGGATCATGGTCAGCGGCCAGCCGCCGGGGCGCTGGGCCAGTAGCGAATGGGCGGTCTGGTAGATCTTGTCCAGGTCGGGGCGCTCCTCGCGATCCACCTTTATGTTCACGAACAATTCGTTCATGACCGCGGCGGTGGCCGGGTCCTCGAAGGATTCGTGGGCCATGACATGGCACCAGTGGCAGGCGGAATAACCGATGGACAACAGGATTGGCTTGTCCTCCTGTTTTGCCTTGGCCAGGGCCTCCGGACCCCAGGGGTACCAGTCCACCGGGTTGTGGACATGCTGCAGCAGGTAGGGGCTGGTCTCGTCGCGCAGATGGTTGGTGGTGTGTGATGCGTGGGTCATAAGTGATCCGGGCCTTGATTACTGACTTGAGCGATCAACTATAGAGCAATCCCATACGGCTCGCCCTGCCTGCCCAGTGTGCCCTGTCGGCTCTGGCGGGGTACAATAACCACATCACTGTCCTGGCAAGAATTGTGCAATATATTGTTTTGACAATAAAATCCTGCCCGGGCATGATCCCGTTTCTTCTCGTTTCTTTCTGACTATACGATCTAAACTCTCGCCGTATTTACCATCACAAGGAGGACGACATCTTGGCATCCAATCAAGCACGGGCCTACTTCGCACTGTGTGGGTATCACTTCAATCCCGACGACATCA
>DATHUT010000017.1:0-2834 GCA_035462005.1 Gammaproteobacteria bacterium
GTCTGGGCCACGATCGAAGGCTGCTTGCCGGCGGGATAGACGGCGTACCACAGGCGTTCGATGGGGAAGTGCTGCACATCCAGCATGGCGAGCTGACCCATGGCCGCGTCCAGCGCCAGCGTATGGCGTGACAGCACCGAAATCCCCAGCCCGCCCACGATCGCCTGCTTGATCGCCTCGTTACTGCCAAGTTCCATGCGTACCTTCAACTTCAGCTTGTGCTTGTGGAACAGGCGCTCCACCGCCATGCGTGTACCCGAACCGGGTTCGCGCATGATGAAGGGTTCCTCGGCGAGGCGCTTGAGCGATATGCGGCGCTGGCCGACCAGTGCATGCTCGTGCGGTGCCAGCACAACCAGCGGGTTGGGCAGGAAAGGCTCATATACCACGTCGAGTCCTTCCGGCGGCTGGCCCAGCACGTACAGGTCATCCAGGTTGTCGCCGAGTCGTTCCAGTATCCGCTCGCGGTTGCTGACCTTCAACGATACATCGATCCCCGGATAACGCAGGCAAAAGGGTCCGAGCAGGCGCGGTGCGAAATACTTGGCGGTGGTGACCACGGCCAGGCGCAGTCGGCCCTGCTTGAGCCCCTGCATGTCCGCCACCAGCATCTCGAAATGATTGAGGGTGTCGAAGATCTCGCGACAGGTGGATTGCAGTGCTGAGCCGGCATCCGTCAGGTAGATGCGCTTGCCGATCTGCTCGAACAGCGGCAGTCCCACGGCATCGGTGAGCTTCTTGATCTGCATGCTGGCGGTGGGCTGGGTGAGGAACAGCTCCTCGGCGGCGCGCGTGAAACTGCCGAGCCGGGCGATGGCCGCGAAGACTTCCAGCTGACGGAACGTGGTATGACGCACGTGACCTCCGTTTTTGCGGCGGCCCGTCCTGTGGGCCTGGAGTCTGATGGATAGATAAAAATCTATCATACAAATCGAAAAAATCGACTGTTATTGATGATTAGTTTTCGCCACCCTCAGGCCAGGTGACTGCCCCGGACGTCTGGACGGGCACACTGCGGTCCGGCCGGGCCCGCATGAACAGTCCCGGTCATGAACCCGAGAGGGGTGATTCATGAGCAAAACCGAAACCATCACCAACGCCAAAGAGCGTTATAAGTCCGGTGTTATCCCGTACAAGAAGATGGGTTATTGGGAGCCCGACTATCAGCCCAAGGATACCGACGTGGTGGCCCTGTTCCGCATCACGCCGCAGCCGGGCGTGGACCCGGAAGAGGCCGCCGCCGCGGTGGCCGGTGAATCCTCCACCGCGACCTGGACTGTGGTCTGGACCGACCGGTTGACGGCCTGCGAGCTGTATCGTGCCAAGGCCTACCGGGTTGACCCGGTGCCGAACACCGGCGAAGGCACCGATATCGACGCGCAGTACTTCGCCTATATCGCCTACGACCTGGACCTGTTCGAGCCGGGTTCCATCGCCAACCTCACGGCCTCGATCATCGGCAACGTGTTCGGCTTCAAGGCCGTCAAGGCCCTGCGCCTGGAGGATATGCGCATGCCGGTCGCCTACCTCAAGACCTTCCAGGGTCCGGCCACCGGTATCGTGGTGGAGCGCGAACGCCTCGACAAGTTCGGTCGCCCGTTGCTGGGCGCCACCACCAAGCCCAAGCTCGGCCTGTCTGGTCGCAACTACGGACGCGTGGTCTACGAGGCGCTGAAGGGCGGGCTCGACTTTGTGAAGGACGACGAGAACATCAACTCCCAGCCTTTCATGCACTGGCGCGACCGTTTCCTGTATTGCATGGAGGCCGTCAACAAGGCGTCCGCCGCCACCGGCGAGGTCAAGGGGCATTACCTGAACGTCACTGCCGGCACCATGGACGAAATGATCGAGCGGGCGGAGTTCGCCAAGAGCCTGGGCTCTGTGATCGTCATGATCGATCTTGTCATCGGCTACACCGCCATTCAGACCATGGCCAAGTGGGCGCGCAACAATGACATGATTCTGCACCTGCACCGCGCCGGAAATTCCACTTATTCACGCCAGAAGAACCACGGCATGAACTTCCGCGTGATCTGCAAGTGGATGCGCATGGCGGGTGTGGACCATATCCATGCCGGCACCGTGGTCGGAAAGCTCGAGGGCGACCCGCTGATGATCAAGGGCTTCTACGACACCCTGCGCGAACCGCACACGCCCATGAGCCTGGAGAACGGCCTGTTCTTCGACCAGGACTGGGCCTCGTTGAACAAGGTCATGCCGGTGGCATCGGGCGGCATCCACGCCGGCCAGATGCACCAGCTGTTGCACTACCTCGGCGAAGACGTGGTGCTGCAGTTCGGCGGCGGCACCATCGGTCACCCGCAGGGCATCCAGCAGGGCGCCGTGGCCAACCGCGTGGCGCTGGAAGCCATGGTCCAGGCTCGCAACGAAGGTCGTGATTATATGAAGGAAGGTCCGCAGATCCTGGAAGCCGCCGCGAAATGGTGTTCGCCGCTCAAGGCCGCACTGGACACCTGGAAGGATATCACCTTCAACTACGAGTCCACCGACACCGCCGACTTCGTGCCCACGGCGACCACCAGCAACTGATCTCGGGAGAGCACAATCATGATGAACAATCACGGAAATCGCATTACGCAGGGGCAGTTTTCCTTTCTCCCCGACCTGACCGACGAGCAGATTACCCTGCAGATCAAGTATGCGCTGAAGAATAGCTGGGCGGTGAACGTCGAGTACACCGACGACCCGCACCCGCGCAACACCTACTGGGAAATGTTCGGCATGCCCATGTTCGACCTCAAGGACCCGGCCGGCATCCTCATGGAAGTCAACGAGTGCCGCAAGACCTTCCCGAACCATTATGTGCGGGTCAC
>DATHUT010000018.1:0-3697 GCA_035462005.1 Gammaproteobacteria bacterium
GCCGCGAGAAGCCTGGCCATGGCCGCTACGATCTTTCACTGGGGACTGCACCCCTGGGCGATTTATGCGGTCGTGGCGCTGTCGCTGGCCATCTTCGCCTACAACAAGGGCCTCCCACTCACCGTGCGCTCGATTTTCTACCCCTTGCTCGGCGAGCGAATCTGGGGATGGCCAGGACATCTCATCGATATCCTGGCCGTATTCGCCACGCTTTTTGGCCTAGCCACCTCCCTTGGCATCGGAGCCCAACAGGCGGCTTCCGGCCTGGGCCACCTGTTCGGGATTCCCGGGGGCAACACCACGCTGGTGCTCCTGATTGCAGGCATCACGGCCGTGGCGGTGGTATCTATCGTGGCGGGCGTGGACAAGGGTGTGAAGCGCCTGTCCGAGATCAACATGGTGCTGGCCTTCCTGCTGCTCATGTTTGTCGTATTCGTCGGCCCGACACTGCTGATCGCAACCGGGTTTATCTCCAATCTTGGCAGCTACCTGGCCGAACTCCCCTTTCTTTCCAACCCCTTCGGGCGGGAAGACACGAACTTCAGCCAGGGCTGGACGACCTTCTATTGGGCCTGGTGGATCAGCTGGTCACCGTTCGTGGGCATGTTCATTGCCCGCGTAAGCCGCGGCCGGTCTGTACGGGAATTCCTGGTTTCCGTACTGCTGATTCCTTCCGCCGTGTCGGTATTCTGGATGACCGCCGTTGGCACCACGGCCATCAAGCAGGTTCAGGATGGCTTCGATGGCGCCGTCTCCTCCGATCTTTCACTGCAGCTGTTCGTTATGCTTGGCGAATTACCATTGACGGAAATCACCTCCTTCATCGGCATTGTGCTGGTGATCGTGTTCTTCATTACCTCTTCGGATTCGGGCTCGCTGGTGATCGATACGATTACGGCGGGCGGTAAGATCGATGCCCCCAAGCCGCAGCGTGTATTCTGGGGTGTGATCGAGGGCGCCATCGCCATCGCCCTCCTGCTGGGCGGCGGCCTGGCGGCACTGCAGGCAGCGGCGGTATCCGCCGGCCTGCCCTTCACACTGGTGCTCCTGGTCGGCTGCTTTGCGATCGTCAAGGGCTTGATGAGCGAGCCACGGCCCGGCAAGGCGTAACTGCCTTCCCGTTGTCACGCGGCGATCATCCCAGGCCTACCAACGATCCGGAATCGCCTTGTTGATAATGAACCGCTTCCCATCCATGGCGATATAACCGCCCGCGCGCAGATCCTTCAGGATGCGACTTACCATTTCGCGTGAAGCCCCCACCTGGTCGGCGATATCCTGCTGGGTCAGCGGCGGGGTGATCATGCGCCCATCCTGGTCGCTGGCCGATTTCAACAGGACATTGGCGATGCGCCCGAACACGTCCCTCAGTGCCAGGCCCTTGGCATGATCGGTGGTGCGGCGCAGGCGCTGCCCCATGCCCTCGAGCAGCCGGATCGCCACCCTCGGGTTTGCTTCCAGGTAGCTGACAAAATACTGGCGGGTAAGGATCGAGATCTGGCATGGGGTCAGGGTCTCGATGGAGGCGGAGCGCGGCTCCTCATCGATCAGGGAAAGCTCGCCGAAATAATCCCCCGGGCCCAGGCGATTGACGATATTGGTGCGGCCGTCCTCGTCGCTGACGAACACCTTCACCTCGCCGCTGAGAATGATGTAGAGCGAACTCGAGACATCACCTTCGGTGATTATGATGCTGTTTTTACGGTAGGTTCGGACCGTGGAGGCCGCCGCGATCCGGACCAGGTCCGGATCGTCCACATTGGCGAACAAGGGGATTGCGCGAAGTGTCTCGGCAGACATGGGGCGATTCTATACGAAAGCGGGGGCCACGGCGAAATCCCCAGTCGCATCAGTCGGTTCCATTATTTTCTCCGCTGCCGTATGCTTGCCGTGGAGTATGCCCGGCCAATAACAACAACCAGGCAGCATGCACGGATGCGGATGTGCCTGCTGTCCACAGGGGAAAGCTTCCGTGGGAATTACGGCAAAATTCAACCTGATCCTCATCACGGTCCTCGGCGCCGGCTTTGCCGTGATCGCCTACTCCGCCCATCGCACGCTCTACCAGAATGCCTACCACGAGGTGCTGGGGCAGGCCGGCCTGATGATGGACAGCGCCATGGCCGTACGCGGCTACACCTTCGATGAAATCCGCCCGCTCTTGAGCGACGACCTCGAGGAGACCTTCCTGCCGCAAATCGTGCCCGCCTACGCGGCGACACAGAGCTTCACACGGCTGCACGAGAAAAACCCCGACTATGTCTACAAGGAAGCCACCCTCAACCCGACCAATCCCCGCAACCGGGCCGTGGATTGGGAAACCGATATCATCGGCCTGTTCCAGAACAAGCCCCAGCTCGAGGAATTCGCCGGCGAGCGCGAAACACCGGGCGGCCGGTCACTGTACCTGTCGCGTCCCATCCGCATCAACGATGGCGCTTGCCTCGCCTGCCACAGCACCCCCGAGGCCGCACCGAAATCCATGCTGCAACGCTATGGCAATGCCAATGGCTTCGGCTGGCACCTCAATAACGTGGTCGGCGCCCAGATCGTATCGGTGCCGATGAACGTGCCCATCGCCAAGGCCCAGGCCATGTTCCAGTTACTGGTTGTGGTACTGGCCATCATCTTCCTCGTGGTACTGGTGCTGATCAATGTCCTGTTGAAGCTGACCGTGATCAATCCCATCCAGAAAATGTCCCGCACCGCCAACGAAGTAAGCCAGGGCAGCAGCGATGCGCCCGAATTCGACACCCAGGGCAAGGATGAAATCGCCGTATTGGCCACGTCCTTCAACCGCATGCGGCGCAGCCTGGACAAGGCCATGTCCATGCTGGATCCCGGGCGCGGCTGACCCGCATGAGCGCCCACAACCGGACCTGGCTGTGTTGCGTGGTCTTTCTGGATGTAGTCTCGTTCACCAAGCACCATATGCAGGCCCAGCTGGCGATCAAGTCGCATCTCGATGCGCAGATGCAAAAGCTCCTGAAGACCTACGCCAGGGACGAATACATCCTGCTGGACCGTGGCGATGGTGCAGCCGTGTGCTTCCTGGTCGAACCCGAAACCGCGCTTTATTTCGCACTCGATCTGCGCGATGCGGTGCGCGCCCAGAATAACAGCAGCGTCCCCTACGAGATCCGCATCGGCATCAATCTCGGCCCGATCAAGATCGTACTCGACGTCAATGGCGACAAGACCACGCTCGGGGAAGGCATCAACTGCGCTGCACGTATCATGGACTTTGCCGGCGCCGGGCAGATCTTCGTCTCACGCTCCTTCTATGAAGTGATCGGTTGCCTCAGCCAGGAATACGCCGAGCTGTTCTCGTACCTGGGCAAGAGGGCGGACAAGCATGTGCGCGAATTCGAGGTCTACGAAGTAGCCGCCGCACGCACCGGCAGCGATGGCCGGGGGGCGGCGGCACCACCCATTCCCACCGTGCTTCCGGCCAGCGTAACCTGGGAACCGGAGGCCTTGCAGAGCCGGATACGCCACTTGACCGAAGAGATCGGCCCCATGGCCAGGATCCTGGTGCAGCGGACCGCACAGAAGGCCGGCTCGCTGGAAGAACTCGACCGCATCCTGGCCACACCCGACATCCGGATCGTGCCAGACCGGGCTGACGCCAACCCGTCCGAGGGCCACTTCGACCGGGCGCTGCTCGACAGCGCCGCACGCCTGCTGGGGGAATACC
>DATHUT010000019.1:0-2324 GCA_035462005.1 Gammaproteobacteria bacterium
CGTCACGATCGAGGCCGCCTTCCGAGGAGGCCACCAGGAAGGCGGCCAGCTCCATTTTGGAATAGCGGTTTTCACGGATGTCGCGGGCGATGCCGCGCAGGTCTCCCAGATCCAGCCGCTCGCCGCGCATCTTGCGGCGCACGGCCTCCATGGAGGCGGGTGGCTCGGCGTGATCGATCCGTACCTGGGTACCCTCGGCCAGGCCGAGCTGGTCGAAGGCCTGTTCGGACAGGCCGAGTTGGCTGGCATTCACGATATGGTCATCGTCCACCACATTGAGAACGGCCAGGATCCGCTGGCCGTCATTGCTGATTTCCACCTTGGACAGGGCCTGGAAACCCTCGGCGCGATACAGGACGCAGTCCCGGTGCAGGTAGGCGACGTTTTCACGGTAGGTGTCGATGGCCACCCGACGCAGGTCCAGTTCACGCTTGCCGATGTCGGGCCGGGGAGGTGCCGCTCGTTCCATGCCATATCCGCCTTGTGGTCGATGCCGGCCATTGTACCCTTAGAGATCACGGGGATGGCACCCCGTCGCGGTTGAGCGGGGCTGGGGTGGCACGTACAATCACGGCCTCTACGAATCCCGGTACAGGTGGTGCTTGCCATGTCCCCAGGTCTTCCCTTTCCGCAAGCCGCCGCTGCCTTGGTGGAGATCGGGCGTGAAGCCTACGGGCGTGGCTGGCTGCCGGCCACCAGCGGCAACCTCTCCTGTCGGATCGATGCCGATTCCCTGGCCATTACCGTATCCGGCCGCCACAAGGGCCAACTGTCCGTTGCCGACATCATGCGTGTGGACCTGGAGGGCCGGGCGCTGGACCCCCAGCGCCCCTCGGCCGAGACCCTGCTGCATACCCAGCTTTACCGGCATTTTTCCGAGCTTGGCGCGGTCCTGCATACCCATTCGGTGAACGCCACGGTGCTGTCGAGGATGGTGGGCGAAGCACTGCCCCTCCATGACCTGGAATTGCTCAAGGCCTTCCAGGGTATCGATACCCATGACATCGAGCTGGCTCTGCCGGTGTTCGCCAATGACCAGGACATGGTGCGCCTGGCGGCCCGGGTGGCGCGTTGGCTGGATACAGATCCGATTCTGCCGGGTTACCTGATCGCCGGCCATGGCCTGTATAGCTGGGGCAGCAGTGTCGAGGATGCGGCGCGGCACCTGGAGGCCTTCGAATTTTTGTTTGAATGTGAACTGGCGATGAAAAGGGTGAGTGCCCCATGAGCAGACTGACGATTCATGACGACCGGGATGGCGCCGTGCAGGGCCAATTTCGCGATGGCGCGGACATTGCCCGTGAACTGGCCGCCATCGGTGTGCGCTTCGAACGCTGGGAAGCCGGCGTGGAACTGGCGCCTGATGCCGACCAGGAGACGGTGCTGGCGGCCTATCGGGAACCGGTGCAAAGATTGATGGAGGAATACGGTTTCCAGTCCGTCGATGTGGTGAGCCTGAACCCCGATCATCCGGAGCGGGAGACCTTTCGCAACAAATTTCTTTCCGAGCACACCCACGGGGATTTCGAGGTGCGCTTCTTCGTGGCCGGCAGCGGGCTCTTCTACCTGCACGTGGATTCCAGGGTCTACCTGGCGCTGTGCGAGCAGGGTGACCTGATCAGCGTGCCGGCCAATACCACCCACTGGTTCGACATGGGCGCCGCGCCCAGTTTCAAATGCATCCGCCTGTTCACCACCCCCGAGGGCTGGGTGGCAGACTTCACCGGCAGCGACATCGCCAGCCGCTTCCCCTCCATGGACGAGTACTGCGGTAGGGACGCGTGATCCGCGCCATCGTCACCGATATCGAGGGCACCACCACGGCCCTGTCCTTCGTGAAAGACGAGCTGTTTCCCTATGCCCGCGCGCGCATCGCCGACTTCGTGCGGAAGCGGTCCGATGATCCCGAGGTGGTGCGAGCCCTGGACCAGGCGCGGACGCTGATGGCAGGAGAACGATCTGTTCCGGCGCAGGACATCGACCTGGAGGCGGTCATCGGGCAGCTGGAAGGCTGGATCGACGAGGACCGCAAGATCACTCCCCTCAAACAATTGCACGGCCTGATCTGGGAGCAGGGCTACCGGGACGGTGAGCTGCACGGTCATCTCTATCCCGACGCGGAGGTGGCACTACGACGCTGGCACGAACGGGGCATCGGGCTGTATGTGTATTCCTCTGGTTCCATCCATGCCCAGAAGCTGCTGTTCGGTCACACTACCTCCGGGGACTTGACCTCCTTGTTCAGCGGTTACTTCGATACCACTACCGGCCCCAAGCAGGCCGTGGATTCCTATCGCCGCATCCTGTCGGCGATCGGCCTGCCG
>DATHUT010000020.1:0-3955 GCA_035462005.1 Gammaproteobacteria bacterium
GCGATGCCCGTATCCAGCCCCAGGCCGCTGCCGAAACGGTGGCGGATCCCCGTATGACGATCGGCATCGGCCTGGGCACCATGACGATCGCCCGACCAGACCTCGTGGTAGAGGCCCGGCTCCGCCTCCGCGCCGAAATCGGGCGCCACCATCCAGCCCTGCCCGGTGAGCAAGCCCGGAGCACCAAGGGAGAGCGCACTGCTATCAACCGCCAGGCTGGGTGCAGTACCCAGCACCAACAGCAGCATGGAAAAGCATCGCAACCGTCGTGACCCTGCGGACACGCTACCGGTTATCGTTCGACCATGGTGCAGTGGTTGTTTCATATGCCACCGTTTGCGCTGCCAGGCGCCCCCAAGTACGGCGGATGAGTTATCGGCGATTCGAAGCACGGCAGGAGCCTTGCTGGGATCAGTATAGCCAGCGGTCTGGGGCTTTGCACGGGCCGGCGTCAAGACCTTCAATCATTGCGCATCGGTGCCGATGAATAGGGAATGACGATCCGTGATCTGGATCGAGATTGTTACACCAACCTATTGATATAACTAGATTAGCTTGCCATCTATCGGTATGCTGGAGCCCTTATGAACCAGACCCCCCAAAGCCTTCTGCGCGACAATATCCAGCTGGTATCCCTGCCCGAGGTCTGCATGCAGGTGCAGGCGATGGCCGAGGACCCGAATTGTGGGGCCGACGACCTGGGGCGGCTGATCGCCAAGGACACCGCCCTGACCTCCCGGTTGCTGAAGCTGGTGAACAGCGCCTTTTACGGGTTTTCCTCCCGCGTCGAAACCGTGAGCCGGGCCGTAAGCCTGGTGGGCATCGCCGAGTTGCGTAACATCACCCTGGCCGCCTCCGCAGCCGAGGTCTTCGCCGACATCCCCGGCGACCTGATGGACATGGTGTCCTTCTGGCGCCACAGCGTCTTCACCGGCCTGGTGGCACGCAAGCTGGCAGCCGAATGCCATGTGTTGCATCACGAACGGCTGTTTACCGCCGGGCTGCTGCACGATGTGGGGCGCCTGTTGATTTTCATGAGACTGCCGGAACAGGCCAGCGAAATCCTGGCCTCGGGCCGCGTGGACCATGGGGATCTGTGTGAACTGGAGCGGGCCATCCTCGGCTTCGATCATGCCGAGGCCGGCGCCGAGTTATTGCATCACTGGAAATTGCCGCCGGCCCTGTGTTCGGCCATTCGCTACCACCATGCGCCCCGACAGGCCAGCGATGCCCCACTGGAAGCGGCCATCCTGCACCTGGCGAATGCCATCACCCACTACCTGGAACTCTCCGATACCCAGCATCCTTCCCCTTACTACGACCCCTATGGCGCCCTGCTGAATCCACGCCGGGCCCTGGAGGAAGGGTTGGTGGTAGCCGCCATCCCGGCGGACCCCGATATCTGGCAGCACAAGGGACTGGCCAAGGCGGATCTGGAAAGCATCATCATCGAGTCGGCACATGACTTCGACGAAGTACTGGATCTCTTCTACCCCCTCCCGTCCCGCTCCATGACCTGAGGTGAACGGTCCTTACTGATCGCCGTTCGATCTGGCACGTCCATTGAAATCGATGGCGAAGTAGCGGGGCTGACTGTCCATGAACACATCGAGGGTCGAGGCATGGGAGCGGCTTTCCCCCGCGCCCAGGGTATCCCCCAACTCCACCTCATCGACGCCCACCTGCACGCCCATGCGATCGAACACCAGTACCCGGAAACGGGGCTGAATGCGCAAATGGGCGGGATTGTCCATCACCAGCTTATATTCGTAGATCTTATCCTCACCCTGGTTGACCATGGTGAACACGATGTTCTTGATATATTGTTCCTGCACCTGAATGACCTGATCCGGGATCAGACTGTGCAGATTGGGTAGACGTCCCTCCATGAGCATTTGGAGTTCCCGCTCGCTGGCTTCCAGCCGGGGGCGCAATTGCCTGATCTCCTGTTCATGGCGGAACAGTTCCTCGGTGAGCGCGCGGTTGGCATTGGCCAGCGTCGTCACTCGTCCTCCCAGGGTGATGGCACCCACCACCAGCAGGAAAACCGACAGCCCCAGCAGGCCGCCAAGCACAGCCACCAGAGTACTGTTACGGGAAGTTCGCTGGCGTCGGGAACGACGCCCGGATTGAGTGCCGGGTGCGGTTTCTCGGGGCTCGGTTGCCACTCGGTATGGACTCCTGGAACGATTGTTTTTTATTCTGCGGCACACTATATCGGATAGGCGCTGAATTTTCCTCCTACCCTGGCCCGTGATAGCGAAGCAGATCCTCCGGCCGGTCCAGGTCCCACAGCGGCGGGAGTTCCCGCCAATCCCAGCCCCGATCCACCAGTCGCCGGCGGGTGGTGGCCAGCACCCGTTCCGTACCCCACTCCATCTCCTGAAACAGCTCCGGGGCCGGCCGGCGCAGGCCCAACAGCACGTAACCACCATCCTCCGCCGGCCCCAGCACAGCGGCATGGCCTGCCATCAGGGCCTCGCAAGCCTCCACCAGCACACCGGCATCCAGTAAGGGGCAGTCGGTACCCACCAACAAGGGCCAGTGCCCGTTCGCAAGGGTTTGTGCGACGGCATGACCCATGCGCTCCCCCAGGTCCAGACCCTGCTGTGCCCGGCATTGGATGGGATGCTGGCGGGCCAAGGCCTGAAACAAGGGATGCTCAGCATCCGGGGCGCAATGGAGTTCCACAGGACAGAGGGGCTTGGCGGTGAAGCGCAGGATGCTGTCCTCCACCAGCCTTGCATGCAGGGCAGCAGCCTCGGAGGCATCCAGGACCGGCAGCAGACGGGTCTTGACCTGGCCGGGTATGGGCGCCTTGGCGAACACCAGCAGGCGAATACCGGGAAAGCGCATGGGCTCAGCGCTCGCCGTAGCGGCGCGCCAGCCGCGCCGGGTCCGCGCCCAGGGCAAAGGCCAGCCGCAAGCGCCACATCAACAGGACAGTGGCGAGAATGCCATGCCGCTCCCACCGCCGGCTGGAGGTGAGTACCGTCTCGCGCAGGCAGCGGGGACGCGCCACGGCCTTCAGGGTTCGGCTGAGTGCCACATCCTCCATGAGGGGCAGGGAGGGCCAGCCCCCCACCCGCTCATACAGCTCTCGACGCAGGAACAGGGCCTGGTCGCCGGTCGCGATGCCGCTGACACGGGAACGCAGGTTGATCAAGCACTCGATCACCCGCAACGGCCAGGCCCGCCCCGACAGTCGTACATCGAAGCGGCCCCAGCAAGTGGCCGGATCTTCCAGGATCCGCAGCAGGGCCGCCACTCCCGCAGGGGAGACCCGCGTATCACCATGGACGAACCACAACCAATCGCCTCGTGACCGTTCCGCACCCGCTCGCATCTGCACGGCACGGCCAGGGTTTGTTCGCAGGACCAGGTCAACCAGTTCACTGGCCAGTACCGGGCTACCGTCCGTGCTGCCGCCATCCACCAGGATCACTTCATGGCCAAGTGCGCGCAGTGATTGCAGGGGTTGCAACACCGCAAGGATGCCCTCCGCTTCGTTCAGCACCGGCAGTATGACGGACAGGCTGGGTAACGGTTCAGTCACTCAGGGCGCCACCACAACTGGAACCCTGGCCCGCGGTACAGCCATAGCAATGGTCGGCCACCATGATCGGGTTACCGGCCAGATCCTGTCCCACCAGGTCACGTATATGAGTTCGGGCATGATCGCGCCAGCGCAAGGGCATGTGCAGCATCTGGTTGAAATCGCAATCGTAGACATAGCCCTGCCAATCGATACTCAGCAGGGAGCGACACATGACGGCAGCCAGGTTCTCCACACGATGGGCGTGGCGCAGGGTATCCATGTAGGTTTCGAACTGACCCCTGGACACCAGGGTGCTGCCGAAGCGCTGGATGGGCATGTTGGCCAGAGTCAGCAACTGGTCGAAGTGGATGCCATAGTCTTCCTGCAGGTGGCGCTTGTAGTCCTGCTCCAGTGCCT
>DATHUT010000021.1:0-1677 GCA_035462005.1 Gammaproteobacteria bacterium
TCGATACGCAGACCGAACAGGCAGAAGGGTCCCTTGCGCCAGGGATGGAGCTGACGCAGGGCCTGCTCCAAGGCCTGCTGCTGTACCGCGTCCAGGTCCTCGGCGCGGCCGATCCCGATGCAATCCCGGTCCAAGTCCACGTGGTCGGCATGCACCGCTGGCAGCGCCTGCAGCGCCGCCTGCCAGCGCGGCAGGTCGCCATGCCCCTCCGGCCGCAATCGTGCCGCCGTCAGCGCGCGCAGTTGCTCACGCCAGGGGGCCAGGGCTGCATCGTCCAGGGCCCCGCGGTCGAACCATTCGTTTGTCATTTGAAGGCGACGAAGGAAGCGAAGTTGAAACAGCGGAACCAGCATTCACTGCGCTGGAAACCGGCCCAGCGCAGCCGTTCCTCATGCTGCTCGCGAGTGTCGGGGATGAGCACGTTTTCCAGCGCCGTGCGTTTCTGACTGATCTCCAGTTCCGAGTACCCGTTGGCGCGCTTGAAAGCGAGGTGCATGGCGGTATTGAAATCCTGCTCCTGCTCGTTGGCGAACATGAGCTTCTCGGACAAGACCAGTACGCCGCCCGGGCGCAGGCCGGAATGGATACGCTGCAGCAGGGGCAGGCGCTCGGCAGGTTCGAGGAACTGCAGGGTGAAGTTCAGCACCACTACCGAGGCATCCTCGATGGCCACCTCGCGCACATCCGCGCAGCGCAGCTCCACCGGCACGGTGCCGGGCGCCTGTTCCAGGTTGATGCGGGCCTGTTCCAGCATCGCCGGGGCGTTGTCCACGGCGATGATGCCACAATCGGCGTGGGGGATGCGCCGGCGCATGGACAGGCTGGCGGCGCCCAGGGAACAGCCCAGGTCGTAGCAGCGGCTGCCGGGTTGCGCGTAGCGCTCCGCCAGCAGTCCGGTCAGTGCGATGATCTCGCCGTAGCCGGGTACCGAACGGCGGATCATATCCGGAAATACCGACGCCACACTGGCGTCGAAGGCGAAATCGACGATGTGGTCGCGGGGGCTGGCGAAAACGGTATCGGTGGTTTTCATGGTGGTTATGATAAGCCGCGTAGGCGGTGGATTCTATTGAATTTGGCGCTGCAAAACGCGGAGAACGCAGAGACGCGGAGGACGCGGAGATATTGATTATGTAATGAATGGCACTGACGTAAGGCAGATGCGGGTTCTGGATCCCGGCATTCGCCGGGATGACGGGGTGCTGGGTTTAAGAAGGATTACGGGTGCTGGGTTTAAGGATGACGCTGTGCTGGGCTTTAGGCACGCCATTCATATATTGAAAACCTCTGCGTCCTCTGCGTCTCTGCGTTCTCCGCGTTTTGCAGCGCCAGACTTCAAAATCCCTGCTTACTACCCGGCACCGGATCGGTCATAAATCCTTGGCCATGCGCACATGGGCAATGCGGCCGAACAGGGTATGGGCCTCGCCCAGGGTGCGGTAACCCTGCTTTGCGTAGAAACGCTCGGCCGGCTTGCGCGCATTGAGCACGATGCGGCGGGCGCCGGCGGCGCGTGCCTGTTCCTCCAGGGCCACCAGGATGCGCCGGCCGATTCCCTGCCCGCGGCAGTCTTCGTCCACGGCCATGTAGCGGACCTGGGCTTCCTCGGGTGTGTTGAAGTGCAGGCGGCCGACACCAATCACATTGCCGTCGGCGGCGGTTACCATCAGATGTGTG
>DATHUT010000022.1:0-1525 GCA_035462005.1 Gammaproteobacteria bacterium
CGTCTCACCGCGCACCAGCACCGTCACGTAGCCGCCACCAACGAACTGGCGCCCGATCAGGCGAACTTCCGCCGCCTTGGTCATGGCATCCGCCGCCTCGATGGCGGGAACCAGACCGCGTGTCTCGATCATGCCCAATGCAATTCCAGTCACTTCAGCCATTTCTGTTCTCCTTCGAACAATGAATTGAACCAATTACCCTTAAAACTTCAGCCTTGCGTATCCCAGTGATCGATGATCCCGGCGATGGTCAGGTCGGTATGGACCTTGAAGTCGCCTGCGGCGTAGCGCGCGGCCGATCCGCTCACGGTGAACACCCATTTACCCGGTGGAACCCCAACCGGATCACAGGCCACACTGAGGTTGCCTTTCGCATCCTCTAGCACGCGCAGCGACAGTTCCTGCAGACCCGCTACACGCCGCGTGGCCACCAGGTCGGACTTGACCTGCATGATCTCCATGTCAGTCCGCACTCCAATGGTCGATAATGCCGACGATGGTGAGGTCTGACGGATACTCCTTTGTACCCGCCGCCTCGCGTGCAGCGGATGAGCCCACGCAGATCACCCAATCGCCGGGGATGCAACCGATGGCGTCCACGGCCACCTGGCGGCCACCGCCCGCCTTCTCACGCACCACCAGCAAGGGCCTGTGGCCCAGCTCCGCGATGCGGTTGGTGGAAACCAGCGTCTTTTCCACTTGCATGATCTTCACGACGACGTCACCTCTTCGATCGGGCTTCCCGTGGGCAGGTCCTGCACACTCAAATGGCAGCGCAACATCCCCTCTTTGGCGAGTTCCGCGTAGCGGGCCATCATGGCCGACTCCACCCGCCGCGCCCGAGCCACCGCACGCTCGCGCGCGCCTGGCACACGTGCGTCATAGCGGTAATGGATGGCCACCGGAACCGGCAAACCATGCTTCACGTTCAGGCCCTTGAAAATCTTGATGCCGACATCCAGGTCTGCCGCGCCTTCCTCCACGGTATGGAGGTGGGCGTAATAGGCAAGATTGCGCATCTGTACCTCATCGAAGCCATCACCCACGCTGATATATCGCTCCGCATGACCAATGTCGGGATAGCGCCCGCCATGCAGTTCGTTCACATACTCGATCTGCGACAGGTTATTGATGAGCAGATTAGCCACCAGGCGGCGCATACCTTCGTGCGGCTCGCCCTGCCCTCCGCCCCAGCCACCCTGCGCACTGGCCTTGCGTATGGCCTCATAGACCGCCAGCCGCGCCTGGTCTGCATCCAGTTCCAGGGTCTCGCGATACAGTATGGTGTTGTCCACCAGCCGATAGGCACTCAGATCGCCGTTGGCGTCCGGGATATGCACCCGGATGGCATCGGTATCCGTATCCACTCCGATCAAGAGGATGTCGGTACTGGCGCCGCAACAGAAAGCGTTCTCAATGGCCTGGCGGAATTGCACCAGCCGCTCCAGGGCCGCATCGACGGCCTTGTGTTCGTTGCTGCCGTGGGCGGCGCAGCCCTGGTGTGCCGGATCAGAAGAACTGGTGT
>DATHUT010000023.1:0-2394 GCA_035462005.1 Gammaproteobacteria bacterium
TGGGTCACGGGCATGAACAACCAGGTCGTATGGGGCATTCCCCATGTGTTCGCGGTGTTCCTGATCGTAGCCGCATCCGGCGCGCTGAATGTCGCCTCCATCAGTTCGGTGTTCGGCAAGACGGCCTACAAGCCGCTGGCCCGCCTGTCCGGCCTGCTGGCCATCGCCCTGCTGGTAGGTGGTCTCACGGTACTGGTGCTGGACCTGGGGCGCCCCGATCGCCTGATCGTGGCCATGACCTACTACAACTTCAAGTCCATCTTCGCCTGGAACATCTTCCTCTATACCGGCTTCATGGTCATCGTCGCCGTGTACCTGTGGATGATGATGGAACGGCGCATGAACCGGTACTCCAAGCAGGTGGGCATGGTGGCCTTCCTCTGGCGCCTGGCATTGACCACCGGTACCGGCTCCATCTTCGGCTTCCTGGTCGCCCGCCAGGCCTATGACTCCGCCCTGCTGGCGCCCATGTTCATCGTCATGTCCTTCTCCTTCGGTCTGGCCATCTTCCTGCTGGTGCTCATGGCCAGCTACCGCTGGACCGAACGCCCTCTGGGCGATGTCATGGTACAGCGTCTGAAGAACCTGCTTGGCGTGTTCGTGGCCGGCGTGCTGTATTTCGTCATCGTCTACCACCTGACCAACCTCTACTCCACCCGCCTGCACGGCGTGGAGCGGTTCTTCCTGCTGGAAGGCGGCATCTACACCCAGCTGTTCTGGTTCGGACAGATCCTGATCGGCAGCCTGGTGCCTTTGTTCCTGCTCTACCACCCCAGTCTGGGCAAGTCCCGCACCATGATCGGTCTCGCCAGCGTGCTGGTGATCCTGGGTGGGCTGGTGCAGATGTACGTCATCCTCATTGGCGGCCAGGCCTACCCGCTGGTGATGTTCCCGGGCAAGGAAGTGATCGAGGGCGGCTTCTTCGAAGGCAGCGTCGCCAGTTACAGTCCGAGCCTGTGGGAATTCCTGCTCGGCATCGGCGGACTGGCCTTCGCCCTGCTGATGGTCGCCATCGCCGTCAAGGTGCTGCGCTTCCTGCCGGAAAACCTCGACGACGCCCATGCGGATCCCCACCACAGCGCCGAACAGGCCAGCTGAGATTCATGCCATCGTGGAATGGCCTTTGCCAGGGTGGCTACGTTTCAGTACAACGTCGCGGAACACGGAGAACGCAGAGATAAGGAGAACACGGAGGTTTTATAGTAATAATCTCTGCGTACTCCTTGACTCTGCGTTCTCCGTGTTTCGCAACACCATTCAGCAATTTTCCTGCAAGTGATGGCGCAGGCCATACTCGCGGCTCGTTTCGAGCCTCCCCCGCCATGACCCAGCTACTCGTCTCCGCCGCCCACAAGTCCTCCGGGAAGACCACGGTCACCCTGGGTCTGTGCGCGTCCCTCAGCGCACGTGGGACCCAGGTCCAACCCTTCAAGAAAGGCCCCGACTATATCGATCCCATGTGGCTGGGCCTGGCCGCGGGCCGCCCCTGTTTCAATCTCGACTTCCACACCATGGAACGGGACGAAATCCTGGCCACGGTGGGACGCCACGCCCAGGGTGCCGATATCGCCCTGATCGAGGGCAACAAGGGGCTCTACGATGGTCTCGATCTCGACGGCAGCAACAGCAATGCCGCCCTGGCCAAGCTGGTGCAGGCACCCGTGGTACTGGTGCTTGATGCGCGTGGCATGACCCGTGGCATTGCCCCATTGATCCTCGGGTACCAGGCCTTCGACCCCGAGATTCGCATTGCCGGCGTGATCCTCAACCAGCTGGGCGGCAGCCGCCATGAAAGCAAGCTGCGGGCGGTGATCGAGCATTACACGGATGTGGAGGTACTGGGTGCCGTGGGCCGTAATCCGGAGCTGGCCATCGTGGAACGCCACCTGGGGCTCATGCCCAGTAACGAGGCCAGCGCCGCCAATCAGAAAATCGCCCGCATCGGGGAGATCGTCGGCGGCCAGGTAAACCTGGACCGGGTGCTGGAGATCGCGCGCAACACCGCCGCCCTGCCGCCACCGCCCGCGCCTGCCCGCGTCGAACGGGACACCCCGGTGCGGATCGCCATCGCCCGTGACGCCGCCTTTGGTTTCTATTATCCCGACGACCTGGCGGCCCTCGAGGCGGCCGGCGCCGAGTTGTTGCCCTTCGATACCCTGAGTGACACCCGTCTGCCCGAGGCCGATGGTCTGTTCATCGGCGGCGGCTTTCCCGAAGAATGCATGGAAGCACTGGAGGCCAACCATGCCATGCGCACCTCCATTCGCCAGGCCATTGAGGGTGGGCTGCCCAGCTATGCCGAGTGCGGCGGGCTCATGTACCTGGCGCGCAGCCTGCGCTGGAATGACCGGGTAAGCGATATGGTCGGCGTAATCGCCGGCGACATCCTCATGC
>DATHUT010000024.1:0-1514 GCA_035462005.1 Gammaproteobacteria bacterium
CGCGGCTGCACCTTCTGGAAACCGGGCAGCATCTTGTCGGAAGGCCGGTCGGCATTGGTGAGGGTGTCGCCCACCGGAGCGCCGTCGATCTCCTTGATGGCGGAGATGACATAGCCCACGTCACCGGCATGCAGCGCCGGCAGGTCCTTGCGCTTGGGGGTGAACACGCCCACCTTGTCCACCTGGTAGACCCGCCCGGTGGACATCACCTGCATGCGCGAGCGGGCCGCCAGGGTGCCCTGCATGACCCGCACCAGGGAAATCACGCCCACGTAGCTATCGAACCAGGAGTCGATGATCAGGGCCTGCAGCGGTGCATCCACGTCACCCACGGGAGGCGGGATGCGCTTGACCAGTTCCTCGAGCAGATCCTCGATACCCACGCCGGTCTTGGCGCTGACCCGCACGGCATCCCTGGCCTCGATGCCGATGATCTCCTCGATTTCATGCATCACCCGCTCCGGCTCAGCCGAGGGCAGGTCGATCTTGTTGAGCACCGGCAGCACCTCCAGGCCCTGCTCGATGGCGGTGTAGCAGTTGGCGACGCTCTGGGCCTCCACGCCCTGGGCGGCGTCCACCACCAGCAGCGCTCCTTCGCAGGCGGCAAGGGAACGGGACACCTCGTAGGAGAAATCCACGTGTCCGGGGGTGTCGATGAAGTTCAGTTCGTAGACCTTGCCGTCCCGGGCCTTGTAATCCAGGGAGACACTCTGCGCCTTGATGGTGATGCCGCGCTCTTTCTCCAGGTCCATGGAGTCCAGCACCTGCTCGGACATCTCGCGGTCGGTCAGGCCACCGCATACGCGGATGAAGCGGTCGGCGATGGTGGACTTGCCGTGGTCGATGTGGGCGATGATGGAGAAATTGCGAATGCGGCTGAGATCAGACATGCGCGTGCTCCGCGACTACCGTGGCGGGCGCCGGCAGGCACGCAAATGGCTTGTACTGGTTCGCTGGAAGCACGCTATTGCACCGTAGACATTCAAGGGGACCCGCGACCATTGGCCAGGGCCGCGGTCCAGGAGTTGCAAAATCAGGGAGTTGCACGTTCAGATATGGCTGCGTATTTTCTGGTTAAACAGCAGCTTAGTATACAGGTTCAGGCCTGTCCGAGGTAGTGCCGCAGGGCCTGCTCGTCGAGAAAATAGTGGCAGATCTCCCGTTCCCCGGCGGCCAGCACAGGTACCAGGTGGTCATAACGGGTCCGTAACGCCGGATCCGCGTCCACATCCAGGACCTCGTATTCGAAGCCCAGCTCGGGGCGCAGGGCCTCCAGGCGCGCCAGCAGGTCCTCGCAGAGATGACAGTAGAGGCGGCTGTAGACGGTGAGTTTCAAAAGAAAAAACCTTTCACCGCAATGGCGCAAAGTGCGCAAAGAATTTCATTCCGGTCACCAAAGCCAGCAATGACAAGGCCTCATACCCCGCTGGCAGGTGTCGGCCGCAGGGATGCGGCCGTCAAGCCTACAGGGACGTATTCACGGCGTCCTGCCAGCGGGGTATGAGGCCTTGTCA
>DATHUT010000025.1:0-7915 GCA_035462005.1 Gammaproteobacteria bacterium
CTGCCTTCGATCAGCAGCGATGACCTACCGAAGAGCCTGGATTGTCGGTACCCTGCCCCCAGCCATCACGGGAGCCCCCATGACCACTCCGCAACTGATCACCCTCGGCTGGCGCGAATGGGTCAGCCTGCCCGACCTCGGCATCCCCCGCGTCAAGGCCAAGGTGGATACCGGGGCGCGTACCTCGGCCCTGCATGCCTTTTTCGTGGAACCCTACGAGGAAGCGGGACGACGACGGGTGCGCTTTGGCATCCACCCCGTGCAACGGGATAGCGAGCAGGAAGTCATCTGCCACGCGGATCTCGTCGACCAGCGCAGGGTTACCGACTCCGGGGGGCACCTGGAACATCGCTACGTGATCCGCACCCCCATCCGGATCGGCGAGCTGGCTTTCGAGGCTGAAATCACCCTGACCAACCGTGATACCATGCGCTTCCGAATGCTGCTGGGGCGTACCAGCCTCAATGGCCGCTTCCTGGTCGATCCAGGGCGATCCTATCTCGCCGGCAAGCCCAGCCACCACCCCAAGTAAATTCATCAGGAGCCCCGATGAAAATCGCCATTCTGTCGCGCAAGGCCTCCCTGTATTCCACCCGTCGCCTGGTGGAAGCCGCGAAGCAGCGGGGCCACGAGGCGCGGGTGATCGACACCCTGCGCTGTTACATGAACGTCGCCACCCACCGCCCCGAGGTGCATTACAAGGGTGAGATCCTGGAAGGCTTCGATGCCGTCATTCCGCGTATCGGCGCCTCCATCACCTTCTACGGCGCCGCCGTGCTGCGCCAGTTCGAGATCATGGGCGTGTATCCCGTCAACGAGTCGGTGGCCATCAGCCGCTCGCGGGACAAGCTGCGCTCCCTGCAGTTGCTGTCGCGCAAGGGTATCGGCCTGCCGGTTACCGGCTTCGCCCATTCCCCCGATGACGTGGACGACCTGATTAAAATGGTGGGCGGCGCGCCGGTGGTGATCAAGCTATTGGAAGGCACCCAAGGCATCGGCGTGGTGCTGGCGGAAACTCAGCAGGCGGCGGAAAGTGTCATTGAGGCCTTCATGGGCCTGAAGGCCAACATCCTGGTACAGGAATACATTCGCGAGGCCGGCGGCGCCGACATCCGTTGCCTGGTGGTGGGCGACAAGGTGGTGGCGGCCATGAAGCGCCAGGCCAAGGATGGAGAGTTTCGTTCCAACCTGCACCGTGGTGGTAGCGCCAGCCTGATCAAGATCTCCCCCGAGGAACGTTCCACCGCCGTGCGCGCCGCCAAGGTCATGGGCCTGAACGTGGCCGGGGTGGATATCCTGCGCTCCAATCATGGTTCGGTGGTCATGGAAGTGAACTCCTCCCCGGGCCTGGAAGGCATCGAACAGGCCACCGGCAAGGACGTGGCCGGCATCATCATCGACTTCATCGAGAAGAATGCCAAACCCAACAAGACCCAGACCCGTGGCAAAGGCTGACGCTGGCGCGCCGCTGCGTATCGGTGAGGTGGACATCCCGGCGGGTGCCAGCACCCGTCTCGAACTTCCCTTCGCGCGCCTCTATACCCGCAAGTCCATGACCCTGCCGATCCAGGTGATCCGCGGCCGACATTCCGGGCCCGTCCTGTTCGTCAGCGCCGCCATCCATGGCGACGAGATCAACGGCGTGGAGATCATCCGGCGCCTGCTGCGCCTGGCACAGATCCGCAAGCTGCGCGGCACCCTGATCGCCGTGCCCATCGTCAATGTGCATGGTTTCATCCACCACACCCGCTACCTGCCCGACCGCCGTGACCTGAACCGCAGTTTCCCTGGCTCGGAAACGGGTTCGCTCACGGCGCGCCTGGCCAACCTGTTCCTGGAAGAGATCGTCAGCAAGTGCAGCCACGGCATCGACCTGCACACCGGCGCCATCCACCGGGAAAACCTGCCCCAGATCCGCGCCAACTTCGATGACCCGGAAACCCTGGCCATGGCCCGCGCCTTCGCCGTGCCCGTGCTGCTGGACTCGGACATACGCGACGGCTCCCTGCGCCAGGCTGCCGACGAACGCGGCATCCCCACCCTGCTCTACGAGGCCGGCGAGGCGCTGCGTTTCAACGAGGTGGCGATCCGCGCCGGGGTGAAAGGCATCGTCGCCGTCATGCGCCACCTGGGCATGTTGGCGCCGACGCGCGGCGCGAAACGGGATGTCGATGCCGTCGCCGCACGCTCCAGTACCTGGGTACGGGCCTCCGAAAGCGGTATCCTGCGCACCATCCGGCCGCTGGGCGCCCGGGTGCGCAAGGGTGAGGTGATCGGCCTGATTGCCGACCCCATGGGCGACCGGGAGATCGAGGTGCAGGCCAGTGCCAGCGGCATCATCATCGGTCGCGTCAACCTGCCGCTGGTCAATGAGGGCGAGGGCCTGTTCCACATCGCCCGTTTCGAATCGCCGCGGGTGGTGGAAGCAGAGGTGGAACGCCTGCAAGCCGTGGATCCCAACGACCCGCTGCATGAAGACGAATACCCACTGGTGTAGGATGCCGTCATGGACGAACTGACCCTTACCCGCCCCGACGACTGGCACCTGCATGTGCGCGATGAGACGGCCCTGGCCTGCGTGGTGCCCCATACAGCGCGCCAGTTCGGCCGCGCCATCATCATGCCCAACCTGAAGCCGCCGGTGACCAGCACCACCCAGGCCCTGGCCTACCGCGAGCGGATCCTGGCTGCCGTGCCCGCCGGCGTCGACTTCACCCCGCTGATGACCCTGTACCTCACCGACAATACCGCTCCTGATGAAATCCGACGCGCGAAGGACAGCGGGCTGATACATGCCGTCAAACTCTACCCCGCCGGCGCCACCACCCATTCCGATGCCGGCGTCACCGACCTGCGCAAGCCCGCAGCCGCCCTCGAGGCCATGGCCGAGGCCGGCCTGCCGCTGCTGGTGCATGGCGAGGTCACCGACCCGGACGTGGACGTGTTCGACCGCGAGGCGGTGTTCATCGAGCGCCACCTGGCTCCCTTACTGGAGCGGCTGCCGCAGCTGAAGATCGTGCTGGAACACATCACCACCCGGCAGGGCATCGAGTTCGTAACCTCCGCACCAGCCACCGTGGCCGGCACCCTTACCGCCCACCACCTGCTGCTCAACCGCAACGCCATGTTCAGCGGCGGCCTGCGCCCACACCATTACTGCCTGCCGGTACTCAAGCGCGAGACCCATCGCCAGGCCCTGGTAGCCGCCGCCACCAGCGGCAATCCCAAATTCTTCCTGGGCACCGACAGCGCGCCTCACCCAAGGTACGCCAAGGAATCGGCCTGCGGCTGCGCCGGCATGTACAGCGCCCATGCCGCCATGGAGCTCTATGCGGAGGCCTTCGCGGCCGCTGGCGCGCTGGACAAGCTGGAAGGTTTCGCCAGCCACTTCGGGCCGGATTTCTATGGTTTGCCGCGCAACGAAACGCGCATCACCCTGCGCCGCGAGGACTGGCAGGTGCCGGAGAGCTACCCGCTGGGCAACGAAACCCTGGTGCCCCTGTACGCCGGCCGAACACTGCACTGGCGCCTGCACACCGCCTAACCTCCGCCACACGCGTCCAAACCGGTGTCACGCATCGCCGCCCGGTCCCCCTGGCGATGCGAACATCGCGCCCTTCCACCCGATCCGGTATGCTTGCGCCATGACTCAACAACCCACCCAGCCCCCGATGGCACGCCGTTTCCGGGGCTTCCTTCCCGTGGTCGTGGATGTGGAAACCGGCGGCTTCAATGTCAAAAAAGATGCCCTGCTGGAGATCGCCGCCATCACCCTGGAGATCGACAGCGCCGGTTACATGCGGCCTCACGAAACCTTTCATTGCCACGTGGAGCCCTTCCCCGGCGCCAACCTGGATCCCAAGGCACTGGCCTTTACCGGCATCGATCCCTATAACCCCTTCCGCATGGCCAAGTCGGAGGCCGATGCCCTGCAGCACGTCTTCCACCCCATTCGCCAGGCGGTGAAGGCCCAGGGCTGCACACGCGCCATCCTGGTGGGCCACAATCCCAGTTTCGACCTCGGCTTCGTGAATGCCGCCGCCAACCGCGTCAAGGTGAAACGCAATCCCTTTCACCAGTTCAGCACCTTCGACACCGCCACCCTGGGCGGGCTGGCCTATGGGCAGACGGTGCTGGCGCGGGCCGTGCAGGCGGCCGGTTTGCAGTGGAACGAGGAACAGGCCCACTCCGCCGTCTATGACGCCCAGCAGACCGCCGAACTGTTCTGCGCCATCGTCAATCGCTGGCAGGCCCTGGGAGGGTTCCAGTTCCCGGAGTGCGTGGAGCCGGAAGAGGACAACGCCGGGGCGTAGGTCGGGCTTCCGGCCTTTTCACTGGCGGCCCGGTTCCACTACACTCTGACCATTGCTCAGTGGAACCGGGGGTCGATTGCCCATGACCAAGCTGCTCGAAAAAGAAGAACAGGTCCGCCAGGCCCACGCCGGGCTGATCCACCGCGTGGCCATCGCCACCCAGAATCCTTCCGCCGTGCCCGACCTGGACCGACTGCTCAAGGAGGCCCAGGAGAATGGCTGGACCGCGCTGGTGACCACCATCCGCAAGATCCTCAAGGGCAGCCGTGATGCCAGCCTGCTACGCGGCCTGGACGAGGAAGACCAGGTCATCGTCAGCTCCATCCTCAACGGTATCCAGAACCCCGCCACCCTGCCCCAGCTCGACGCACCCATCGATGGCGCCATGGCGGCGCCGGGCCTGGCCGCCATCCTGCACTCCGCCCGCACCGGTGATACCGACGCCCTGCAACTGCTGGGCACCATGGCCACCCAGATGATGAAGGCCGGCGGTGACATGGCGCGCCTCGCTGCCCTGGTGCGCCCGCTGGTGCTGGGCGAGCGTGATCCGAACGTTCTCTGCGAAGGCCTGTCGGACCAGGGGCAGACCCTGGTGAACAATATCCTCGCCGAGCTGCGCAAGCTGGAAACGCATTAGTGTAGGGGCAGCCTCACATCCACCTGGAAGCCACCCAGGGCCTCGGAGCGCCCAAGGTGCAACTCACCCCCGAGGGCATCCACGATCTCCTGCACGATGGCCAGGCCCAGGCCGTGACCCGGCACGCCCTGTTCATCGATACGCACTCCACGTCGCAGCAACTGTTCGCGCTCCTGCGCATCACGGCCCGGACCATCGTCCTCCACGCGGATCTCCAGACCATCCCCGTAATGCACGTGAAGGGAAACCCGGTGCGCCGCCCATTTGCAGGCGTTGTCCAGCAGGTTACCCACCACTTCCAACAGGTCCTCCCGGTCGCCGAAATAACGCATCTGCTGTCCGATATCCGCCTCAATGTCCAGGTTTCGATCGCGATGAGCCATGCGCAGCACTTCCACCAGTGCCGGCAATTCCTCGCCGAGCTCGACCGCTTCGCCCCGGTAGGCGCCACCGGCCAAACGCGCCCGGCGCAGTTCCGCCTCCACCCGACGATGCAGGGCCTCCACCTGATCGCGTATCTGTTGACGCAGTTCCGGGTACTGGTCGAGGGAGCTGCGCTCGGTGAGCTGGCGGATGACGGACAGCGGGGTCTTGAGCGCATGGGCCAGGTTGCCCAGGCCATTGCGGGAACGTTCGACCCGTTGTTGCAGGTGCCGCAGCAGCTGGTTGACCTGGCGCACAAGGGGCTGGATCTCCTCCGGCACGGCCTCGCTCAATGCCTGGCGCTGGCCACGCTCGAGGTCCCGTAGCTGCTCGCCCACGTCCTGCAAGGGTCGCAGGCCCAGACGCAACATGTGGCGTTGCAGTAACAACAGGCTGATGAGCGCCAGTGCACTGAACAGCAGGAAGAATCCCTGATAGCGGCGGACAGAATCGCGCAGGGGTGAGAGGTCCTCGGCCACGGCGATGGAAAAGATCTCGCCGGATTTTTCATAGCCGGCCACGCGCACCAGTAGCAGCTGTTGCTGTGGCCCCGTCATGCGCAGGGTCTCCACCTGTCCGGGCGTGAGACGCGGAACCTCGATCTCGGCATCCCACAGGGAACGGGAACGGAACTGCGCTTCTCCGCCATCCACCAGGTAGTAATGCCCCGAATAGGGTCGATGATAGATGGGATCCTGGAACACGGGATTCAGCGCCACCTGACCCTGCGTATCGACACGGAGGGAGATCAGCAGAGTCTCGGCATCGTGCTCCAGCCGGGTGATCAGCCATTGTTCCACCAGCAGGCGCATGCCGTGGCTACCGGCCAGGCCAATCACCAGGAAGGTAATGACCAGGTACAGGCCCAGACCCAGGTTCAGCCGCGTCTGAATCGACTTCACATGGCCTCCACGCCAAACACATAGCCCTGGCCGCGACGGGTCTGGATCAGGTCCTCGCCCAGTTTCTGGCGCAGGCGGCGCACATAGACCTCGATCACGTTACTGTCCTTGTCCGAGTCGTTGTCATAGACATGATCCGTCAAGCGACTCTTGGACAGTACCTTGCCGGGATGCAGCATGAAATAGCGCAACAAGCGGAATTCGGTACCGGTCAGCTGTAGTTCGCGACCATCGCCGAGGCGGACCGTCTGGGTATCCTCGTCGAGTTTGAGGCCCGCGGCCTCCAGGGTACCCACGTTGCCGCCACTGGCGCGGCGGATCAGGGCGTTCAGGCGCGCGACCAGCTCCTGTACATGAAAAGGCTTGCCGAGATAGTCGTCAGCGCCGGCCTTGAAACCATCCACTTTCTCCTGCCAACCATCACGAGCCGTGAGAATCAGCACTGGCACCCGGTTATCCTCGGCGCGCCAGTGGCGCAGGACCTCGAGCCCGGAACGGCCCGGCAGGCCAAGGTCCAGCACCACGGCATCGCAGGGTTCTTCCCGGCCCAGGTATTCACCCTCCACGCCATCCCGGGCCCAGTCAACGGCAAACCCCGCGCGCTCCAGGTCTGCGCGCAGGGTCGTACCGATCAGTTCATCATCCTCCACCAACAGAATGCGCATGCCTGCTCCTTCGTGCTGGCGAGAATACCTCAGCGGTCTCGGTCGATGGCCTCGCCGCTGCGGGCATCGTACTCGTATTTCCTGACCTTGCCCTCATCATCGAGTACTTCGACCTCGTAGACATAACGGCCATCCTCCCGTTCCAGTTCAGCCTCCAGCACATGGCCGTGGCCTTCTTCCCGTATGCGCTGCAGCACCTGCTCCAGGGAACGGATCTCGCCGGCTTCCAGCAGGGCACGCACCGTTTCACGCTTTTCCTTGCCATCCTTCGAGTCACTGGCACTGCCAACCCCGGCCGTGGCCAGCAGGGATGCTCCCAACATAGCAGCCAACAGCGTCGTACCCACCTGCATTCTAGTCTTCATGATTACACCTCTCCAATATCGATCAACTACGCTCATACGATCTTGCGACCGTTGAACATGGACCGCACCAGGTTTTCCCGATGCAGCAGACTTTCCACCAGCACGCCCAGCACATGGAATACCACCAGGAACAGTGTTGCGTTGGCGAAAAATTCGTGAACCTCTTCGATCAGCTCGCCGGTTCCATGACCGACGCCAGCCATCAATCCCGCCAGGGGGCCCGCCTGTTCCTCGACCCCCAGCAGGGCCATGCCCATGAGGCCCGTGATCAGCAGGCTGACCAACAGCAGCACGATCATCAGGCCGCCGGCCGGGTTATGACCGATGTAACGCCGTGCCCGACCCTGCAACAGGTCCTTGCCATAGGCCAGGGCCGTCGCGGGCGAGCGCACGAAGTCTGTGAAGCGGGCATGGCGGGTACCGATCAGGCCCCACACCAGGCGGAACAGCACCAGACCGAGAATGGTGTAGCCCGCCCAGCTGTGCAGGAACATCGTACTGTCCTCGCCCTCGGTCAGGAATGCGATCGCAAAGGCGGCTACCAGGGTCCAGTGAAAGATGCGGACCAGGGGATCCCAGACCTTGATTTCGTTTTGCAGTGACATGAGCT
>DATHUT010000026.1:0-3544 GCA_035462005.1 Gammaproteobacteria bacterium
AGTCGTCGATCTCCTTGCGGGTGAGCTCACAGCCACGGGGCAGGCGCAGGGCCGCCACGCGGCCATGGGGATCGCAGGCCGGGCCGGAGAACACCTTGAACTCCACGCCCCGCATCAGGTCGCCCACGTCCACCAGCTCCAGCGGGATGCGCAGGTCCGGCTTGTCGGAACCGTAGCGGTGCATGGCCTCGTCGTAGTCCATGCGCGGGAAGGGCTTGGGCAGCTCCACGCCCAGCACATCCTGGAACAGTCCGCGCATCATGTCTTCCATCAGGCCCATGAGTTCGTCCTCGCCCAGGAAGGAGGTCTCGATGTCGAGCTGGGTGAATTCGGGCTGGCGGTCGGCGCGCAGGTCCTCGTCGCGGAAGCAGCGCACGATCTGGTAGTAGCGGTCCATGCCCGACATCATCAGCAGTTGCTTGAACAGCTGCGGGGACTGGGGCAGGGCGAAGAAACTGCCGGGATGGGTGCGGCTCGGCACCAGGTAGTCGCGGGCGCCTTCCGGGGTGGCCTTGGTGAGGATCGGGGTCTCGATCTCGAGGAAGCCCTGATCGTCGAGGCAGTTGCGCAGGAAACGATTGACCCGCGAGCGCAGGCGCAGGCGCTGCTGCATCAGCGGACGGCGCAGATCCAGGTAGCGGTAGCGCAGCCGGTGCTCCTCGGACACGCTGTCGTCGTCCAGCTGGAAGGGCGGAGTCTCGGAGGCATTGAGGATCGTCAGTTCCAGGCCCAGGACTTCCACCTGGCCGGTGGCCAGTTCGGGGTTCTCGGTGCCGGCCGGGCGGCGGCGCACCCGCCCCCTCACCTGCAATACGTACTCGTTGCGCACCCGCTCCGCGGTGGCGAAGGTGGCTTCCCGGTCGGGGTCGAACACCACCTGCACCAGGCCCTCGCGGTCGCGCAGGTCGACGAAGATCACCCCGCCGTGGTCGCGCCGCCGGTTGACCCAGCCAGCGAGGGTAACTTCCTGGTCCAGAAGGGATTCGTTGACTTCACCACAGTACAGGCTGCGCATGGGATCGGGTCCGCTATCGAGGGTACGGGGCACGGCCGGACAGGCCACGCCGAAAGGCGGGAATGGTACGGCCTGGGGCCTGGGGACGCAACCAAGTGACCCTCCAGCCCAAAAGGGGTCGGTGACAAATGAGTCTAAGTCTCATTTGTCACCGACCCCTTTTTTAACCCCTTTTTTACAACCTGACAGGCTGGAACGGCTAGCTGCAGCTGCCACAGCCCCCGGAACCACAACCACCACCTGCGGCCTTGTCACCCCCCGATGCCTTGTCGCCGCCGGCGGGTTTGGATTCGGCGACATTCTTGCGCCCGGTCTTCTTGAAGTCGGTTTCGTACCAGCCGCCCCCCTTGAGGCGGAAACCGGCAGCGGAGACCAGCTTCTGCAGGGCAGGCTTGCCGCACTCGGGACAATCCTGCAAGGGGTCCTCGCTCATCTTCTGGAGGGCTTCCAGCTCGTGGCCACAGTCGGTGCACTGATACTCATAGATCGGCATGTGTCGAATCCTGCTCAAAGACAATAATGGCCGCCGATCTGGGGATGGGTGGCGGCGGTTTCAAGGGGGCCTGTCGGGGGCGCAGTATAGCCGAGAAAGCCCCATGCCAGTGCATTTCCCGCCTCAGCCCAGCCCCAGGTCTCCTTCCCCGTCCGTCCGTTCCCGGGCCTCCTCGAGGCGGGCTTCGTCCAAGGCCTTGACCAGCCGGGTATGCTCCCCCTCGGCCAGGCCGAAACGGATATAGAGCTCGGCGGCCTCGTGGACCTTCTCCAGGTATTCGCAGCGGTGCAGAAGATAGAGGAAGGCATGCCCGAGGCTGTTCACGTCCTGCCCCCCGGCCCGCAATTGTTCCGCCTGTTCCCGGGCGTCCTTCATCTGCTCGTCGCTGGGTCGTTTCATGGCTTGACTCCTGAATGATGCCGTTCGATTCCGGCTTGTGCCCAAATCATATCCGGTTTTACCCTCGGGGTGTTTGGGTACAATGGTGCGCTGTTTCGCCAACCAGGCCTCTGTCCCCCATGCGTACCTATATCCATCCCACCGACATGCCGGAATCCGGCCCCAGCGACCTGGGCACCCTGCGCGCGCTGTTGCCCTTCCTGTGGGACTATCGCGGGCGCGTGATACTGGCCCTGGCAGCCCTGGTATTGTCCAAGGTGGCTAACGTGGGCGTCCCCCTCGTGCTCAAGGACATCGTCGACACCCTGGACCTCAGCAGCCAGGACGTTGCGCTGGTGTTGCCCCTGGGCCTGTTGCTGGCCTACGGCGCTCTGCGCATGACCTCTTCCCTGTTCAACGAGCTGCGCGACGCCCTGTTCGCCCGGGTGCGCCACGGCGCCATGCGCAAGGTCTCACTGCGGGTGCTGGAGCACCTGCATCGGTTGTCGCTGCGCTTCCACCTGGAACGCAAGACCGGCGGCATCTCCCGCGACCTGGAGCGCGGCACCCGCAGTGTCAGCTCGCTGCTCAACTATATGGTATTCAGCATCCTGCCCACCCTGGTGGAAGTGACCCTGATCGCCGCCATCCTGCTGGGTCGCTACAGCGCCTGGTTTGCCGCCATTGCCTTCGGCTCCGTGGTCGTCTACATCCTGTTCACCTTCTACATCACCGAATGGCGCATGCACTACCGGGTAACCATGAACCGCCTGGACTCGGAAGCCAATACCCGCGCCATCGACAGCCTGATCAACTACGAGACTGTGAAATATTTCGGCAACGAACCCCATGAACTGCGTCGCTACGATCAGAACCTGACCGACTGGGAGGACGCCGCGGTCAAGAGTCAGACTTCATTGTCTGCACTGAATTTCGGCCAGGCGGGCATCATCGCCATCGCCGTCACCCTGATGATGATACTGGCCGCCCAGGGTGTGGTGGATGGCGAGCTGAGTATCGGCGACCTGGTCCTTATCAACGCCTTTCTGTTGCAGCTGTTCATTCCGCTGAACTTCCTCGGCGTGGTCTACAGCCAACTCAAGCATGCACTGACCGACATGCGGCTGATGTTCGACGTGCTGGAGCAAGAGCCGGAGATCCAGGACCGCAAGGACGCACCGGCCCTGGTGGTAGGACGCGGCGAGGTGGTGTTCGACGAGGTCGGCTTCGCCTACGACCCCGAGCGGTCCATCCTGCACGGGGTCAGCTTCACCATCCCGGCCGGGCACAAGGTAGCGGTGGTGGGGCCGAGTGGTTCCGGAAAATCCACCCTGGCACGCCTGCTGTTCCGCTTCTATGACGTGAATCAGGGCCGCATCCTGATCAACAACCAGGACATCCGCGAGGTCAGCCAGGAAAGCCTGCGCGCCGCCATCGGCATCGTGCCCCAGGACACGGTGCTGTTCAACGAAAGCATTTACTACAACATCGCCTACGCCAGGCCCGACGCGGAACGGGCCGAGGTCATTGCCGCAGCAAGGGCCGCCAATATCCATGACTTCATCGAATCCCTGCCCAATGGCTATGACTCGGTGGTGGGCGAGCGGGGCCTGAAGCTGTCGGGCGGCGAGAAGCAGCGCATCGCCATCGCCCGCGCC
>DATHUT010000027.1:0-14600 GCA_035462005.1 Gammaproteobacteria bacterium
CGAGGCCGGCGACTGGCTGCCCAATATCCATGGTGGCAGGGAAAACCTGGAGGCCATCCACTTCCTGCGCGAAATGAACGAAGTAGCCCTGGGCCAGCATCCTGGCACCCTGGTGATCGCCGAGGAATCCACTGCCTGGCCTCAGGTCACTCAACCCACCTACGTCGGTGGACTGGGTTTCAGCATGAAGTGGAACATGGGCTGGATGCACGACACCCTGGAGTACATGAGCAAGCATCCGGTACATCGCCAGTACCATCATGACTCGCTCACCTTCGGCCTCCTCTATGCCTTCACCGAGAATTTCGTCCTGCCCTTCTCCCACGACGAAGTGGTGCATGGAAAAGGTTCCATGCTCGGCAAGATGCCCGGTGACGACTGGCAACGCTTTGCCAACCTGCGCCTGCTGTACAGCTATATGTTCACCTACCCGGGCAAGAAGCTGCTGTTCATGGGCAGCGAATTTGCCCAATCCGGGGAATGGGACTTCGATGCCGCCCTGCCCTGGCATCTGCTGCAACATGCCCCTCACCAGGGGATGCGCACCCTGATCGGCGACCTCAACCGCCTGTACCGTGAACTTCCGGCCCTGCACCAGAATGATTTCGATGCCGGTGGCTTCGAATGGATCGACTGCCAGGATGCCAGCCAGTCCATCATCAGCTACCTGCGCAAGGCCGGGGATCAACAGCTGGTAATCGTGCTCAATTTCACTCCCGTACCAAGACCCGGCTACCAACTGGGCGTACCCGCGGCGGGTCACTACCGGATTCTGCTGAATTCAGACTCGGAGTACTACGGCGGCTCCAATTCCGCCGTCGGTGACGCACTCCATACCTGTGACGACCCCTGGATGGGTCGGCCGCACAGCCTGCGCCTCAACCTGCCACCGCTGGGGGCATTGGTCCTGGTGCGGGATTGAGCTTGCCGTCGGGCTTCAGCCCGACTGCGGTTCAGGATTTTTTCGGGCGAAAGGCCTTGACCACGCCAGGATCGGTTTCAATGTAGCCGGCGCCGGTAAGATCCAGGCAATAGGGTACTGCGGCGAACACCGCCTCCAGGCATTCTGCAATGGCCGCCGGCTTGCCCGGCAGGTTGATGATCAGGGTCTTCCCCCGGATACCGGCGATCTGCCGCGAAAGAATGGCCGTGGGCACATGGCGCAAGGACACGGCTCTCATCTGTTCACCGAAGCCGTCCAGCAGCTTTTCGCACACGGCCGCAGTGGCCTCCGGGGTGATGTCGCGGGGTGCCGGGCCGGTACCGCCTGTGGTCACCACCAAGTCGCAAGCTTCCCCGTCGCACAGGTCGCGTAGCACCGTCTCCACCTGGGCCTGTTCGTCGGGGATCAGGCGAGGAACCGCCTCCCAGGCCGATGTGATGGCCTCGTCCAGCCAGGCCTCGATGGCGGGTCCGCCCAGGTCCTGATATTCGCCCCGGCTGGCGCGATCCGATACGGTGACAATGCCGATTCGTACCTTACTCATCCATCTCTCCCGTCTCATTCAACAACTCGCCCACCCGGACCAGCAATTCACCGGCAATGACCGGTTTCTGGAAATACGCCGCCACACGCAGTTCCTGGGCGCCACGGGCATCGATTTCGTCACTATACCCACTGCAGAGGATCACGGGCAGGTCCGGGCGCAGTTCCAGTAGCTGTCTTACCAGACTGGCACCGGTTATCTCCGGCATGGTCTGATCGGTGATCACCAGGTCGATATCCCCCGGTGATGCACGAAAATAGCGCAAGGCCTCCCGGCCATCGGTAACACCCGTGACGCGATAGCCCTGCGCCTCCAGCAGTTCAGCGTAATACGCCACCAGGCGTGGCTCGTCATCCACCACCAGCACATGGCCATGCCCCTGCACCTGGGCCGTGGCCACGTACTCCCTAGGCTCCTCACGCACTTCCATCGCAACCAACGCCGGCAGCAGCAGACGAAAGCTACTGCCTTCACCGATTGTGGTGTCCACAAGCAGATGGCCACCATGTTCATGCAGGATTCCGTGCACCACCGGCAGCCCCATTCCTGTGCCGCTGCCCACCGGCTTCGTGGTGAAATAGGGTTCGAACAAACGCGGCAATACATCCGCCGCGATACCGGTACCGGTATCTCGGATCTCCAGTTGCACGAAATCTCCCTCCACGGGATGGTGGCAAGAGGCGCATATCGCGCGCAAGTCTCGTACCGGTGCAATGCATACATCCATGCGGCCATGGCCCTCCATGGCATCACGGGCATTGATGCACAAATTCATGATCACCTGGTGCAACTGAACCGGGTCGATACTGACCATGGAAGTGTCGGACGCAAACTCGGTATGAAATTCCATGGTGGCCGGCATGGCCGAGCGCAGCATCTTGATCACCTCGCGCACCACCGGCTCCATGGGTAGTACCTGGGTGGAGCTGCCACCTCCCCGGCTGTAGGCCAGCATCTGGGCGATTAGATCCCGTGCCCGCAAGGCAGCCCGATACACCTGGCTCAGGTACTCACCCAGTTTGCCTTCCCCGCCTGGCGCGAAACGCTCCAGGGCAAGATCGGTATAGCCGATGATGGCGCCAAGGATATTGTTGAAGTCATGGGCGATACCACCGGTAAGCTGGCCCAGGGCCTCCATCTTGTGGGCTTGCTGTAATTGGCGTTGCAAGTCCTCGCGTTCGCGGCTCGCGCGCACGCGCTCGGTCACATCCTGCTGGATCACGATGAAATGAGAGATTTCCCCATCCGCACGTCGTACCGAGGTAATGGATTGCTCTTCGATATATTCACTGCCATCCCGGCGCCGATTGACCAGTTCGCCACGCCAATTGCGGCAATCCAGGATGGTGTGCCACAGGCCCTCGTAAAAATGTTCTCTGTGCTTTCCTGATTCGAGGATACTGATATGCCGTCCCTCCACCTCCTGGCGGGTATAGCCGGTAAGTTCCGTGAAGGCCTGGTTGACCCATTCGATCAGGCCGTCACGATCGGTGATCAGAATGCCATTGGCGGCCGAATCCAGGGCCGCGGCTTGCAGTTGCAACTGCTCTTCGTCGTGACGCCGTTGTTCGCGAAAGCGTGCCTCGCCGAGTTCGCGCCATATGACAGGTGCCAGGCGCGCAAGATTCTGCTTCACCACGAAATCATGGGCGCCGGCCAGCATGATCTCCACCGCGCGCTCCTCTCCCACGGCCCCGGAAACCACGATAAAGGGCATATCCCGCCCTGTTTTCTGGATGACGTTCAGGGCATGCAGTGCGCTGAATTCCGGCATATTGTAGTCGGAAATCACCACATCCCAGGTGTCGGCTTCCAGGCTTGCCAGCATGTCTGTCCGGTTCTGTACGCGCTGCCAGTGGATTTCATAACCGCTGCGCTGCAGGGCATGCACCAACAGCAGGGCATCATCCTCGGAATCATCGACGATTAGGATATTCAGGTTGGTTCTTGTGGGCATGGATGAGTATTTTGTATTTGATTATTCCACCGCCACGGCGAAATCCCCCAACCTCACTGGCAGGCGTTTGGCACCCCAGTCACCGGGCGTGCCTCGAACACGCCGGGCAAGGGGGTAGCACAGAAACTGCAGGTACCCTCCTCGGTCAGATTCCACTCCGTCAGGACGTACCAATCACGACCGATCAGCTTGCTGCCACAGTGGTGGCAATAGGTACTACCTCCCTCCGCATCGTGGACATTGCCCGTGTAGGCATAGCGCATCCCCTGCTCCAGGGCGATGCGGCGGGCCTGGCTCAGGGTGGCCGCCGGAGTAGGCGGCAGATCGCGCATCTTCCAGTCGGGATGAAAGGCAGTAAAGTGCATGGGTACATCGGGTCCCAGGTGATCCACCACCCAGCGGCTCATCTCCTCGATTTCGCCGGGTGAATCATTTTCCCCGGGTATGAGCAGGGTCGTGAGTTCAAACCAGACGGAGGTCTCATGCTTCAGGTAAACGAGGGTATCCAGCACCGGCTGTAGGTGCCCACCCGTGATCTTCCGGTAGAAACGTTCCGTGAAGGCCTTCAGGTCTACGTTGGCGGCATCCATATGAGCAAAGAACTCCCGGGCCGGTTCGGGATTGATGTAACCGGCGGTCACGGCCACCGATTTCACGTTCACGGCATGACAGGCATCGGCCACCGCGTCGGCGTATTCCATGAAGATGACCGGGTCATTATAGGTATAGGCGACACTGCGGCAGCCGAGCCGGCTGGCGGTGCGCGCCAGCAACTCCGGCGAAGCGGCATCGGCCAGGGTATCGATTTCCCGTGATTTGCTGATGTCCCAATTCTGGCAGAACTTGCAGGCCAGGTTGCAGCCGGCCGTGCCGAAAGACAGGCTGGGGGTGCCCGGCAGGAAATGGTTGAGGGGTTTCTTTTCGATGGGATCGACACAGAACCCGCTGGAACGACCGAAGCTGGTCATCACCACCTTGTCGTCCTGGTTGGCGCGCACGAAACACATGCCCCGCTGGCCCTCGTGCAACTTGCAGAACCGCGGGCAGAGATCGCATTGTACGCGGCCATCCTCCAGACGGTGCCAGTAACGGGTATCGACGGTGGTTTCCATGGCGCTGCCTCCCGGTTGCATCTCCTGTAATCATATACCCGGATGACGGGCTTTGCGTCCTTGCAATCCGGCTGGAAGAGGCAAGAATAGAAAAAGAGGTGGACGACATGAACATTCGCAATCCGGCCGTGTCCGGCATGTTCTATCCCGGGGAAGCCGGGGAACTGCACCGCCAGGTGCAGGGCTACCTGCGGGATGCGGCCAGCGGGCCGCACAACCCCAAGGCCATCATCGTGCCCCACGCGGGTTATATCTACTCCGGACCGGTGGCTGCCACCGCCTACGTCAGCCTGGCGCCGCGCCGGGGGCGGATCGAGCGAGTGGTCCTGCTGGGCCCCTCCCACCGGGTACCCCTGGATGGTATGGCGGTGAGCAGTGCCGAATTCTTTGCCACCCCCCTGGGCGACATCCCCATCGATCGCGAGGCAGTCCAGCACCTGCTCACCCTGCCCCAGGTGAGGGTCATGGACGAGGCCCATCTGCTGGAGCACAGCCTGGAGGTGCAACTGCCCTTCCTGCAGGAAACCCTGGGGGAATTCCGGCTGATCCCCATCGTGGTGGGCGACAGCTCACCGGATGAAGTGTCCGAGGCCCTGGAACTGCTCTGGGGAGGTGAGGAAACCCTGCTGGTCATCAGCTCCGATCTGAGTCATTACCAGGACTACGAAACCGCCAGACGCCTGGACCGCGCCACCTCCGATGCCATCGAGGCCCTCGCTCCGCAACGCATCCACTACGACGACGCCTGTGGCCGCAACCCTGTCAATGGCCTGCTGCTGGCGGCGCGGCGGCGCGGCCTGCACGCCAGCACCCTGGACCTGCGCAACTCCGGCGACACCGCCGGCCCCCGCGACCGGGTGGTGGGATACGGTGCCTATGTCTTCGAATGAGGGTGAGTTGAGCTCCATTGAACGGGGCATGCTGCTGCACATCGCCACCGACTCCATACACACGGGCCTGCGCGAAGGACATGCCTCGTCGCCAGACCTGGAGACGCTACCCGATGCCCTGCAGCAAAAGGCCGCCTGCTTCGTGACCTTGCACCATCGGGAACAACTGCGTGGCTGCATCGGCAGCCTCGAGCCCCGCGAACCCCTGGCGCAAAACGTGGCGGAAAACGCCTTCAACGCGGCCTTTCGGGACCCCCGCTTCCCGGAACTGACCGCGGTCGAACTGGCCGACCTGGAACTGGATATCTCGGTACTGGGTGCCCCGCAAGCCGTTTCCTTCCATGACGAAGCGGACCTCGTCGCCCAGCTGCAACCGGGGCGGGACGGCCTGATCCTGGAGGTGGGCGGGCGGCGCGGGACGTTCCTGCCCTCCGTGTGGGGCAGCCTGCCGGATGCGGAGGAGTTCCTGCGCCAATTGAAGCAAAAGGCAGGGCTGCCGGCGGATTTCTGGTCCGCGGACATTCGGGTGATGCGCTACGGCACCGAGTCTTTCGGCGCCCGCTTCGTGGACGTGGAATAGGCGCGGTCGGTCAGGGCCAAATCGACACCAACAAAGCCAGTCCCGCCAGCAGACCCAGCACCAGCACACCCCGCACTGGCCGGCGCCTGATCACGGGTTCGGGTGCCGGGTTCTGGCAAAGCTCTCGAGCGCGCATGGCTCGGGAACAGCGCTCGGCTATCGCATCCGGGCGGCGACGCTCGCCACCCGAACGGCGCTCCAGCTGCTCCCGGGTGGGGTTGGCGTTCGCGCGTCGATCCTCGATACCGCGTTCATCCGCCACCCTGCGCGCCTGCTTGAGGCGGGCCAGGTTGTCTTCCGTAAGCGGCTGGCGCAACACCTCCGGGATCAATTCTTCGCAACGAAACGCCGGCCGCCAGTCCCCGGCGCCAAGCCGCAGTTCATCGGTCATCCGGATGCGGCCCAGGAGGATATAGCGGCGGATCCAGGCCGCCGGGAAAGGCCCGCGCACCACACCATCACGGCGTGTGAACCACAGTTTGTCGGTAGATGATGGCTTACTCATGGGGACAGACGACGTATTCGAAACCCGGCTGGGAAGACAGTATCGCTAGCGGCCGGCAAGCGCCATTCCAGAGGGAAATCCGATCAAAAACCAGCGGATGCACGGCGCGGGTGCAGGCGGGCATCCCCCCGGGTATAGTAGGCAGACCTGAGGCGCATAACTATTCTTACTATCTGAAATATAAGGAAATCAGCAGTGGCAGGATGCAGTTTGGCAAAGGGGTGCATGGGCGCTGTGTATTGGATCATGTTCTCTCTGGGTGTACTTGGTCTCGGTGGCTGCGCCAGCTGGCGTGCCGAGACGGTCACAAACTGTACGGAGGAACAACAGGAGATCGGCCGCCTGCAGGAACAGCTGGCCTGGAAGGATGTCGAGATCTCCCGTCTGCAAGCCCACCGGGAGGCCCGGGTAAAGGAACTGGAAGAAACCACCGCCCAGGCCGCGCGTGCCGAGGTCAAGTTGCGTCGTGTCGCGAGCGAAGCCGAAGTCGCATCGCGGCTTGCCGAGGCGGAGGTAGCCCTGCAAGCCCGCCCCGATGCGCCTGTGAGTCCGCTGCAGGGACTGGCGCGGCAGCTCCTGGACAAGGCGCTGGCCACCTTCCAGAGGGGCGAACACAGCGAGGCCGCGGATCTCACGGCACAGGCCCGGCAGCTGATCGACATGCAGCTGGCCAATGAGGCCGCGCCGAATCGGCAAGACGCGCCGGAAGCCAGCTTCAAGGTCACCATACCCCTGCGCATCCAGGTGGACACCCGCCTGCGCAGCCAGCCAGGCACCAGTGCCGACGTACTGGCGATATTGCCTGCCGCCACCCCGGTAACGGCGCTCGGCTTCCACGGATTGTGGTTGCAGGTGCAGACCCCGAACCGGACCACCGGTTGGGTGTCGAGCAAACTGGTTATGCTTCCCTAGGAGCCTGTCGTTGCCCGCGAGGATCCTTGGAGTCTTCCGGCACAACTGCCCTGCGTCATGCCGCGCAACACACCCGGTTGCGTCCGGCCCCCTTGGCTTCGTACATCATGCGGTCCGCACGGGCAATGATGGCATCAGCGTCGCCATCACTGCTGCGAATACCGGCCACACCTATACTGAGTGTGATGGCCAGCACCTGATCCCGGTAGGGATAGAAACTGTTGCGCACACGGGTACAGATACGCTCCGCCAGTTCCCGCGCCGTGGATGTGTTCGTTTCCGGCAACACAATGATGAACTCCTCGCCCCCATAGCGCGCCGCATAATCCACACTGCGGATCGACTCGGCAAGCGTCTTTGCCACACCCACCAAGATCTGGTCGCCCGCAAGATGGCCGTGCGTGTCATTGAGCTGCTTGAAATGATCGATATCCAGCATCAGCAATGAGAAAGGTCTCTGGCTGCGCCTGAATCGCCGCAGCTGCTCGGCAAGTATTTCATCGAGCTTGTTACGATTGTACAGCCCCGTCAGGCTATCGGTGATGGACAGTTTCTCCAGCTGCCGATTCTGCTGTCGCAGCGCCAGGCTGGCCGCCTCGATTTTCTCGTGACTGCTACGCAATTTACCCGCCATCTGGTTGAACACCTGGGTCAACTGACCGACCTCATCCCGCCGCGCCACCGGGAGCTCCACATCGAGCTTGCCCGCGGCAATACGCTCCGCGGCCCTGGTCAGACGCCGCAGTGGTATGACGATCGATCGCCCGAACAACCAGCCGATCATACCCACCAAAAGGGCCAGCCCCGCCACCAGCGCAAGAAACAGGTTACGGAACAGCATCCACTCCTGGTAAACCTCGGCGCGATCCCGCTCGGCAACGATCATTACCGGAAAAGTCTCCGGAGATGCGGCGAGGCCAAGGACCTCTGGATGCAGATGCCCCTCATAGTGCAGGGGCGCATCGCCTTGCGTGCGCAGGCGCTGCAGTACCTGCTTGTCGATCAGTGAGCGGGGCGTAGCCGGACCGCGGCTGTGCAACAACGGGCTGCCCGCAAGATCCAGCAATAGCAGGTCTCCCGGGAACGCTTTCGACACGTGCTCCAGCCGCGGCACCAGGGTGGCAAGATCCACCACGGCGATCAACGCACCCAGAACCTCCTTATCCAGGGCCAAGACTGGTACCGCGAGGGTCATGGTAACGGTGTCATGGGCACGGTTGTGGCGGGGTGGATCGATAATAAGGGCCTTGGCAGAAGCATCCTGCGACCATGCCTCCGGCAATTGCGCCGGTATCGAATGATCTCCGCTGCTGGCAACCACCTGCCCGGCCGCATCCACCACGGTCAACACCAGGAATGCGTCCAGCCGTTCCTGCACCAGTCGCAGATATTGCGGCAGTACCTGCTCGCCCGTCTCGGCATTGCTCGATGTGGAACCGGTAGCATCCAGCAGGCCATTCATCACCGCATCCGCGTCGGCCAGGGCGCGTGCACCGTCGCGTCGTTCCTTGAGCCAATACTCCAGCTCCCGACGGGTATCCTCCACCAGCGTACGCAGCTGGTGCATAACGTTATCGGCAATCATGGTCTCGCTATGCCAAAACGAAAGCAGGCCAAGTCCCACCGATGGGATGAGCGTCGCCAATAGCGCAAAAATCAGAATCTTGTTCTTGATACTATTTATCGAAATCACAACATGCCTTCATCCAGTCATCCACCATCCATGCCGCCACCGGCTCCATGCCTCTGGATATTCTCGTCTCCATGGCAAACCTGATCCTTGTGCTGGTTCTCTTATACAACAGATTTCCCGTTGCGCTGTAATGTCGCCCATTGGGGACGGCAAGGAACGGCCCGCGCGGACGAGACAGCACCGTTTCTTCCCGGCTGGATTTGCTGCACACTGGAGACATGGAAACCCGCGGCCCCCTGTCCGGCAATATCCCCGTATCCAGTGCGCGACCGGACGCGGTGAGCAGCGCTTGGCAGGTAGGCCAGATCCTGCGCGGCACCGTCCTGTCCAGCAGTCCCGGCGGGCAAGCCCTGCTGCAGGTCGGCACGCAGACCCTGCAGGGCCAGAGCCCCATCCCACTGACTGCGGGCCAGACGGTCTCCTTGCAGGTGGAGGGCCTCACGCCACTACCCCAGCTGCGCATCCTGCCTACACCGGGCGCCGACCCCGTGGGCGATGCCATTCGTACCCTGTTGCCCAAGCAAGGCAGCCTCGCACCCCTGCTCAACAACCTGGCACAGCTGGGCAATGTCCGGCCCACGGTGTTGCCACCCTTGGTGCAGGAACTCAGCCGTTCGCTGCTACGCCAGCTGCCGGACACCCGCAGTGTCAGCACCGCCCCCGGCCTGCGCCAGGCGGTGTCCCGGTCGGGCCTGTTCCTGGAGGCGAGGCTGCTGACCGCCCGGGACAGCGGTCGGGTAAACCTGAACGCGGACCTAAAGGGCAACCTGATGCGGCTGGTACAACTGGTGCGCAACTGGCCGGGGGTATCCGGCGACAGCAGCAGGGGCGCGCCCGGGGCAACGCGCGGCCCGGCATCCGGAATGGCGCCCCCCCTTCCCCTGCCGCCAAGTGCAAGTTCGCCACCACCCGGCCAGGTGACGACTCCGCTTCCACCCCTGGCCACGCCGCCTCTGCCGACGCCAGCGACGGCTCCACCGCTCCCTCCGGGCACATCGATCCAGCCCGCGCCGGGTTCTCCCTCCGGCCAGGCCCCCGCCGCCGGCCAGGCCCTTGGCGGGACCGACAGCGCAGCCCCCGCCACCCTGGCCCGGGGGCTGCGGGCGGCGACCCCCTTGCCCGCCGGCGCCGCCCCCTCCTCCGGTCCACCCGCAAATCCCACTGCCGTACCCGCCAGTGCCCTGGCCCGGGTCTTGTTGACCAGCGGGCAGCCCGTGCCGCTGCCACCGCCACCGCCCCTGCGCGGCCAGCCCCCCCATCCCCAGACGCGGGGAGCGGCCAGCCTGCAGGCCCAGCAGCCCGCTCCGCTGCTGCGCGCCGAACTGTTGCAACAGGCCGAGGCCTCCGTGGCGCGCCTGCAGCTCAGCCAGCTCGCCTCCCTGCCCCAGAGCCGCGATACGGGCCTGGAGTGGTTGCTCGACTTGCCCGTGCGCCGGGGCGAGGAGACCGATGTCTGGTCACTCGGCATCCGCCGTGACGAGCCTCAGGGTAGTCGCGACCAGGAACGGCAGGGGCCATTGTGGACGGTGCAACTGGCGTTCGACCTGCCCGGGCTCGGGCCCATGCAGGCCCGGGTGAGTCTGCGCGGCCAACAGGTATCCACCTGGTTCTGGGCCACGCGGGAGGACACCATGCCGCTGCTGCAGGACCATCTGCAGGAGTTACGCCGGGAGCTGGAGGCCAGTGGGCTGCAGGTGGCCCAGTTGCATTGCCTGCGCGGTTCCATGCCGGGTAATCCCGAGGCCGCGGCAACCCGCGACCCTATCCTGGATGAACGGGTATGAAGGAACCCGGTAACAAGCGTCCGCCGCTGGCTGTGGCCCTGCGCTACGATGGCCAGCATGCGCCCCGGGTGACCGCCAAGGGCCGTGACCGGCTGGCCGAGGAAATCCTGGCCCTGGCCCGCGAGCACAATGTACCGTTGCAGGAAAACGCCGAACTGGCGGGCCTGCTGGCGAAGCTGGATCTGGGAGAGGAAATTCCGGAGACGCTGTATCTGGCCGTGGCCCAGGTGATCGCCTTTGCCTATTACCTGTCGGGCAAGGCGCCAGCAGTACCCGATGCCACGGTGGTGGAATAATGGTGTCGTCGGGCTGAATTCAACCCGTGCGTGCCATGCCGTGCAGCATGACGATGAGATCGGCCTCGCCCGGGGTCAGGCCACAATTCCGCACCAGTTCCCCGGCATCGGCGCCATGCTGCACCATCTGTATGGCCTGCTGGTAGGAACGTTCACTGCCGGAGCGCAATTCCCACTGATCCTGGCGATCCATCGCCCGCCGTAACTGCTGTTCGAGTTTGACCAGGTGATCCCCGGCCCCGACGGAAGCACGGCACAGGGCCGCCAGGTCATCGGCCAGTTGCTGTATATGCGCTCCCTGCTCCGTCTCCCGCGCCACCTGGCCCTGCCGCAGTGCACGCAGCCGGCGCCACAGGTACCACTGGCCCGCCAGGCTTGCCAGCAACAGTGGCGCCATCAGTCCCAGTACCAGGTTCATCGTGCTGCCTCAGGCATATTCGTCAACATGGGGTAGATCCTCTTGCGGCTTGTCGCGCGCTTTGTCGCGGGGTTCGTGCCGCGGTTGCTGGTCCCGCGGGCGCTTCTTGCGGCTCACCGGGGCGTGCGCCGGCCGGGTGGGCCAGACCGGGATCGTGGGTGGAATCTTCCCCGTATCCGCCATGTCCCCGTCAGAAGCCGGATAGCTCGGCCCATTCCTCGTCGGTCAGGAGTTTGTTGAGATCCACCAGGATCAACAACTCGTCATCGTGGCTGGCGACGCCCTGGATGTACTTGGAGCTTTCGTCATTGCCAACATTGGGCGCCGATTCCACCTCGGACATGCGCAGGTCCACCACCTCGGCCACGCTGTCCACCAGGATACCCACCACCTGCTTGTCCGCCTCGATGATCACGATGCGGGTGGAATCGTCCACTTCCTTGCTGGAGAGTCCCAGGCGTTCGCGGGTGTCGATGACCGTTACCACGTTGCCACGCAGGTTGATGATACCCAACACGTACTCGGGGGCACCGGGCACGGGGGCGATTTCCGATACTCGCAGCACTTCCTGTACCTGCATCACATTGATGCCGTAGATCTCCTCATCGAGCCGGAAGGTAACCCACTGCACGACAGGATCATTTGCCTTTGCACTCTGTACCGTTTGCTTCATGTTCTGCCTCTGTCCGTGATCGCGCCGGGGGGCGGCGCGCCATACAGTCAAATATCGGTCACCGAACCGGATTTATTAGCCCGGTTGCAGGATTTATGCCATAGCATTGCCATGGGTACCCCTTCCCAGCTGTTCCAGGAAGGCATCCACCTCCAGCAGGGCGCACATGTGCTGGATCACGGTACCCGCCAGCCAGGGGCGTGTACCCAGGCTGCCGCGCCATTTCACATCCTCGGGATCCAGGCTGACGACCTCGCCGATGCCGCTGGCGGCCAGACCCCAACGCCCTTCACCGATGAGCACCAAGTGTGAGGCACGACCGGACGCCGCGCCACTCGCCGCCAGGCGTTCGGGCGGCAATACCACCTGGGCGGTATCCACCACCCGCACCTGCTGCCCCAGGTGGTCAATCAGGCCCAGGAACAGGGCCGAATGGCCGGGCATGGGGGTCACGGCGTCCAGGTCCAGGGGCAGTACGCCATTGAGTGCCGTGAGCGGGACCGCCAGGGTGAGACCCGCAACCTGGAACAACAGGCACTGGAACTCCGTCCTGGCCCAGGCGGGGCGGCCATTGGCCTGGGCCACCGGGGCGGCAGCCGCCTGCGGTCCGGGAGCGGGTGCTGTCACCGGCGTGGTTTCCTCTGCCACCGGGACCGGCACGGGAGCTGGCGTCCGTTGCACGGCCGGGGAAGAGGGTGCGGATTCCACCGGCCCCGGTTCCGGCACCTCGCCCAGCAGGGCCTCCAGATAGGCGCTCAGGGCCAGTTGCTGGTCGAGCAGTGCGCCGGTCTTGAGATCGACACCACTCATGGGGCCGCTGCCTGCAGGGGTTCCACTTCCTGATCCAGCAGGGTCTCCAGCAATACCTCGTAGGCATTGCCGCCGCGGGTGCCGGCCTGGTGGAAGCAGATTGGCGCACCGGCCTGGCTCGCCTCGCGGAAGCGGGTGTCCAGGGGGACCACGCCATTCCAGGCCCTTGCCCCATGCTGCTCCCGCAGGGTGCGCAGGCATTCGATGGAGGCGCGGGTGCGCTTGTCGAACATGGTGGGCATGATGGTATAGGGCGGCATCACCCCCTTGGCCTTGCCCACCATCTGCAGGGTATGCAGCATGCGCTCCAGACCCTTGAGGGCGAGGAATTCCGTCTGTACCGGGATGATCAGATGATGGCAGGCCGCCAGGGCGTTGACCATCAGCATGCCCAGCACCGGGGGACAATCGATGAATACATATTCAAACCGGTCCCGCAAACCTGCCAGGGCCTGGGCGATCACCAGCCCCATGCCGTCCTGGGCCCCCAGCTGCCGATCCAGAGTGGCCAGCGCCGTGGAGGCTGGCATCAGGTGCAGCCCCGGGAAGGCGGTGGGCCGCACCAGGGCCTCCAGGTCCGGCAGCGGCGACTTGTTGGCACGGGCCTGGAACAGACTGTAGACGCTGGGGTCCAGGCGGTCCGGGTCGAGACGGAAATAGGAGCTCAGGGAGCCCTGCGGATCCAGATCGACCATCAGGGCAGAATGGCCACGCTGGGCCAGCAGCCCCGCCAGGCTGACGGTGGTCGTGGTTTTGCCTACGCCCCCCTTCTGGTTGGCGATGGTCCAGATCTTCATGCCGAATGGCTCCTGCAGACTGCGCGCTTGTCTCTAGACAGTAGCAGCAGCAATCATGCCAATCACGGCGCGACTTGGTTTGTATTTATATTTCAGTAAATTATAATGCCAATCCCGGCAGGTGGCAGGCCAGAGTGACAAAAATTTGCCGCTTTCCTGGAAATGTTGGTCCGATAGGGAGTTAGGTTACTATCGGCTCGCCATCCGGAACACCATCCCGCCGGCCAGTCCCGGGAAGCGGCCCCGTCCCGGATCCGTACCCTACATATCTAAATCGAGACAACAAGGTTCTGTCCCATGCGTACTCTCCTCAAGGTCTGCGCCCTGATCATCAGCCTGTGCGGTGTGCAAACCGCGATGGCCTTTGACTTCGAGGTTGTCGTCGAGAAGGCGCGCGACCTCGCTGCCAAACCCTACACGGCGCCGACCGAGATTCCGCGCTTCCTGCGCGAACTCAACTACGATGCGTACCAGAACATTCGCTTCGACCCGGAGCAGAGTCTGTGGCGGGACAGCAATGCAAAATTCCAGGTACTCCTGACCTCGCCAGGGCTGTTCTACACCCACCCGGTGGCGATCCATATCATCGATGCCGAGGGCATGAGGCCCCTGCCCTATCGTAAAAGCTACTTCACCTTCGCGGACCCCGAACTGGAGAAACGCGTGCCGCCTGACCTGGGTTATGC